>JAQBTY010000163.1 GCA_027624735.1 Pseudomonadota bacterium
GGCGATCCAGGCGGGCCTCCGGCAGTCAATCGGCTTGTCGCCGCTTTCTTCCAGTGACCATCGATCGGGTCAGGTTTTCGCGATGAATGACGCTGGCCAGCAAAACGCCTCCTATATGCAAAATCACCAGAAACAGAGTGAAATTAGCCAGAGCCTCATGAATTTCCTCCCAGAAATCATCGCCACCGCGACCGGTGCGGGAAGCGGCACGATCATCGTCCCGATTATCCGAGTCCGCTGCCGCGGCTCCAACCAGGTGCGGCAAGCCGGTTGTGACGGATGCGCCGATCTGTCCCTTCCTCAACGGCGTACAGTTCGAGCCCCGTCCATACGGTACCCGCGAGGCAGACCAGAAGCGCCAGCACCATCGCCCCACCCGCGGGGCTGTGACCGAGATATCTCTTGGCGCGAAACAGAAACAAATCCAGCGCATACGACCAGACCATCCGGGGCGGATAGACAAAATCGGCAAACCGCGCATGGCGGGTTCCGACAAAACCCCAGAGGACACGCAGGACGACGAGCCCGCCAACGAGATATCCAGCCCAAACATGCAGCGTCAGAAATTCGTCCTCTGTCAGATAGGCAACGGAAAACGAAAGGACGAGCGTCCAATGAAAGACGCGCACCAGTGGATCCCAGACAGGAACTTCCAATACCGGCTGTTCTTCGTTCATCCCGATCTTCTCACCGCCCTCAAGGCCTGATACCGCCAGACTGGCCGCCTGCGGCAAGTTTTAAGGCAACCGCAAGCCGGCGACTTTGATATAGATCAACGGCGTAAAATCTTCCGAAGAGTCCGGGAGGGAGGGCGTTATTCCAGTCGGTTGATGCCGTCGAAGGCGGCCGTCTTGTAGCATTCGGCGAGGGTCGGATAGTTGAAGACGGTATCGACGAAATAATCCACCTCGCCGCCATGCGCCATGACCGCCTGGCCGATATGGATCAGCTCCGACGCGCCTTCGCCGAGGATGGAAACGCCCAGCAGCTTGCGGGTTTCGCGGTGGAACATCAATTTCAGCATGCCGGTGGAATCGCCGATAATCTGACCGCGCGCGATTTCCCGGTAAAAAGAATGGCCCACCTCATAAGGCACGCCTTCGGCGGTGAGTTGCTCCTCGTTTTTCCCAACCACCGAGATTTCCGGAATTGTATAGATGCCATAAGGAAAGAGCTCGGCCACGCTTTCGGCGGCGGCGCCGAATGCATCACAGGCGGCAAGCCTTCCCTGCTCCATCGAGGTCGACGCCAGGCTCGGAAAACCGATGACATCGCCGACGGCGTAAATGTGGGGACATGCCGTCTGGTATTTCGCATTCACCGTGAGGCGGCCGCGATCATCGGCCGTGAGACCGGCGGCGGGCAGGTTGAGATCGCTCGTCGCCCCGGTGCGACCGATACTATAGAGCGCCTTCTGGGTTATGATCTGTTTGCCGCTCTCAAGCTCGATGCGGACTTTCTTGCCCTTTTTCCCCTCGCAGGTTTCGAGCAACTTGACCTCTTCGCCAAGGCGGAAGGTCACGCGGTTCTGCCGCATCTGGTAGACCAGCGCATCCATGATCTCCGAATCGATAAAATCGAGCAGGTTCGGACGTTTGTCGATCACCGTCACACGCACACCGAGGGTCGAGAACATGGTCGCGTATTCCAGCCCGATGACACCGGCGCCGACGATGGAAAGAGTCTGAGGCATTTCCTCCAGCTCCAGTATGTCGTCGCTGGTGAATATCTGCTGGCCGTCGAACGGGATGGAGGAATCACGGGTGGTTTCGGTCCCAACGGCGATCACGATGCGATCGGCGGTAACGTCTCGTTGCCCCCTTCCATCGAAGAAGCTGAGCCGCACGGTATGGCTGTCGACGAAGCTGGCCTTGGCTTCCAGCACGTTGATACCGTTGCGCTGTAGCTGATGGTTGGTGACGTCGATTTCGTTACGGATCACATAGTCGGCGCGGAACAGCAGATCCGCCATGGAGATATTCCGTTTCACCGTATACGCCGCGCCATAGATATTGCGTTCACGGTACCCCGACAGGTGAATGACAGCCTCGCGCAGGGTCTTGGACGGAATCGTGCCGGTATTGATACAAACCCCGCCGATAACCGCACGCTGTTCGATAATCGCAGCCCGCTTGCCGAGCTTGGCCGCCTGAATGGCGGCGCGCTGGCCGGAAGGGCCCGATCCCATGACCAGCATATCGAAATCGTACGCGGTGGTCGGCTGCGGCGTTATCATCGATCCGGAATTTTCGCGCGGGCTATAGGCCCGGGTTAAATCGACGACCGGAACGGCTTCAGCACCCATAATTCTAACTCACCCAGATGAATTCAGACCAAGACCCCTAGGTGGCCAGCTTATGGTTAATTTTCTGTTAGGGGGCCGCGTCACCTTGTGTATTGGGGGCGCTTTTGCGAAAGTCCGGCGAAACGGAACAAGAGGGAATCATGCTCAACATCAAGCGCCTGTCGATTGACGAGGCAAAGCTGATAGTCACCGCGGCGGAGAAAAAATCCGACCAGATCGGCATACCCATGTGTATCGCGGTAACCGACGAATCCGGTAATCTGCTGGCCTTTTCGCGGATGGACGGCGGCAAGGTGTCGAGCATCTCCATCGCCATCGACAAGGCTTTTACGGCCTCCGCCGCGAAGAACCCGACCGCGTTCTATAACGAAATGTGCCGGCCGGGCAGCCCGACCTTCGGCATCCACACCTCTAACCAGGGTCATTTCAGCATCATCGGCGGCGGCCTGCCGGTAAAATCGGGAAATGCCGTCGTCGGCAGCATCGGCGCGAGCTCCGGCACCCCGGCGCAGGATATCGAGGTCGCCCAGGCCGGGGTCGATGCGATCGAAGCGCGTTGGAAACAAGCCAAAACCGCATCGAAACGCAAGAAGTAAGCCAATTATATTATGAGCATTTACGATTATGACGGCGACGCGCAGCGCGCCATAGAAGTGGTTCTGAATGGCGGTATCGCGATCATTCCGACAAGTGTTGGATATGTGATCCTTGCCTCGACCACCGCCGCGATCAATCAGACGATCGCGGTCAAGCAACGCGGACCGTCCAAACTCAACGCCGTAGCCGGCTGTGCCGCCATGCATGCCGCGGTTCATGTGCTGGACGGCCGCAACCGGCGGATCGTCCGCGCAATCACACAGGATTACGATCTCCCCATGGGCACCGTTGCCCCGGCCGACCTGAACCACCCCATGCTGCGCAATGTGGATCCCGCCGTGCTGGAACGGACCACTCTGGACGGGACGTTGGCCATGCTGCTCAATGCCGGCCCGCTGATGGACAGGATGGCGCAGCTCAGTTTCGAAGCGAACTCGTTGTTGATCGGATCATCGGCCAATTTGTCATTGCAGGGGACCAAGTTTTGCGTCGAGGACATCGAACCGGCAGTCATCGATGCCGCCGATCTGGTCATCGATTACGGTCTCATGCGCTGGGCGAATTACAAGAAATCGTCGACCATGATCAACGTCCACGACTTTTCCGTGGTTCGCTACGGAAGCTGTTTCGACCTTATTTCCGATATCCTGCGGCGTCATTTTGACATAGCGCTGCCAGCGCCCGAGGCTAAAGCCCTATCGGACCAAATGGCACCAATTTGATGGGGCTCTAGATAGAGACTCAAACCGGTAGTTTTTCGAACACCCAGATATCGCCCATCACCGGTTCGCCATATTCATAGCGTAACTGTTCACGGGTCACGGAAACTTCGCGAAGGCCCGCGGCGGCGGCCAGGCGGGTGATGTAGCGCCGCCCATGGGTGTAGCGCCCCGACGGTGTCAGCCGGTAGCCGGAGCGCCGCTGCGACTCGACGGAAAACGCGAATAGGGCGCCTTCCCGGGCAGCGCGGGCGACCCCCCGAAACAATCCCGACAGCCGGCCGAAATAGGCCAGCACATCACCGGCGATCAGCACATCATACTGATGGGGAAGGCCCATAAGGTGCGTTGAAATTTCGCCCGCTGTCAGCGTGTCATATACGCCGCGCTCGCGCGCGTGCTCCAGCATGACCGGCGACAGATCGGCGCCATCCAGCCGGTTTGCATGGCGCCTGAACAAACAGCCGCAGAGCCCCGTGCCGCACCCGAGGTCGAGAATATCAAGCTGCAACCCCACTTCGTTTATACAAGGTGCGACCGCGTCATAGAGAAGTTGCGGCGCCTGATAATCCAGTTCATCGACAAGTTGGCGATCGAAATCCTCGGCAAAACGGTCGAAATAGGCCGCGACATAGCCGTCGCTGGCCCGCCCAGGGGGCGGCCGGTCACCAAGCGCCGCCAGCATGTGGAGCGCTTCGGGCTCATCGGGTACGAAATCGAGATAGCGCCGGTACCAGGTTATCGCCCGATCAACCTCATCCTGCGCGGCATGGCATTCGGCGATACCCCAGACCGCGTCGCATCTGTCCGGTGCAAGTTCCAGCACCCGTTGGTAACAATCTTGCGCCGCGGCGTAGAGTCCGCGCGCATAGCATTGATCGGCGACCGCATTCAGATCATCTACCAATTTGCCGTTACGATCGGTCCGGGCCATTTCGGAGAGAGAAGTCAAGGCGGCTGCCCGTCCGCGAAGCGCGGCCAGGTGGGCAGGGTTGCGGATCAGGATCTGGCCGTAAAGCGTATCCGCAGCAGCAAAGGTTCCTTCGTCATATAGACGCTGTGCGCGGCTGAGACGCTGTGCCTCAGCCGAGCGCGCGCGGCGTCCCAATGCGCGGCCCTTTTGCCGCAGCGGCGCTGCTCCGGTACGGTCCACACTCTGCATCGGATCATTCTGCGCGAAGTCGGGGAATAAAAAAAGAAGCCAAACGCGGTATTTCTTGTCGTCAAAACATGAAAATGCAATCATCCGGCCCTTTTTGCGACAACGGGTATTGCGCCCATGCTACCGCTCCGGATGCCCTTATCGGCCATCACCGCCGAACGCCGCGGCCGCTTCGATAATTCAAGCCCCCTGACCCGCGGCGTGACCAGGGGAGTCTGCCGCATGCTCACTGATACCGGTTTCGGTCCAATCACCGAATTTCGCCTTCCCAACCGGCGCCGCGCCGATGTCATGGGGCTCGGCAGCGGTAGCGAGTTTGTCATCGTCGAGGTCAAAACCTCCGTCGCCGATTTTCGTGGCGACGCCAAATGGCCGGACTATCTGCCCTATTGCGACCAGTTTTATTTTGCTGTCCCGGAAAGCTTTCCGATCCATATCCTGCCCGGCGATTGCGGCATCATGGTTGCCGACAGTTATGGCGCCGCGATCCGCCGTGAGGCCCCCGAACACCCGATCACCACGATCCGGCGACGCCGCCAACTGCTGCGCTTCGCCCTGACCGCCAGCGAACGGTTGAACCGCCTGTCGGACCCCCGCCCGTGATCCCACCGGGCAAGTGTTAACTTGCTATTAACCATAATTTATGCCAATCTTTCCAAGCGGTTGGTGATGAACTGGGCGTTTTGCGCCCGATCAAAGCGCGAGAGAACCGCATGGTCAGAATTTTATTTGCCGCTCTGTTCGCGGCAATTGTCTTTTCTGGCTGGACAACCCCAGCCAGCGCAATACCCAAAAGCTATCTTACAACGGAAGGCGCCACCCGAATGATGGCGGCCAAAGGCATCAAGGCGCAATGGCATACTGCCAGAAAAATCTGCGTCGAAGACGGCTTAGCGCAGGGAACCGAACAATTTAAACGCTGTTTCGCCGAATATCAGCTTCATAGCCTGCGCGCCATACGGACCCGCGCCAAGGGACTGACCGACGCCGTCGCCAAGCAGCATGGCCTGTGTATCGACCGGCATCGGTTTGAAATCGCGCGCTGCACGCCGATCTGACCGCAGAGCCTGCCCGGAACGAAAATTGACCGGGGGGAGCCGCCTCCGTCTGTGTAGGCGCGGTGTTCGGCTATTTGCCGTATATGCCGCGACGGGCCTTTGCCGCCAGCGCCGGATCGAAGGCCATCGCTCTGGCGACCGCTTTCTGAATTTCCGCACCCGAGGCGGGATTCAGGAAGGCCTTGCGCCCGGTCACGTCGGCCACATAAGCCGGGTCTTTGATCATCTTGTCGAACGCCGCGCGCACACGGGCGATCTCTGCCTTCGGCACCTCCGGTGGAAACAGCACCGACCGGCCGATTTCCGAGGTCGAGCTCATGAATTGCACAATCGCTTTTTCGTCGGGCGTCCGGGCGAGATCGATGGCAAGCGGCACGTTCAGCAGATCGGTTTCAGACGCCGCACCGAACTGAGCAATGGGAACCGCGAAGCCATCCCTGAACCAGGAGCCCCTGAGGGTCTTCCAGCTTGTCCAGGCCAACGACATGCCCTGGACTTCGTTCCGTTCCATGGCGCCCAGCATGCCGCTCGCGCCCTTATAGCCGGTAACCACCTTGATCTTGGCCTTGCTGAGCCAGGCCAGCATTTTCGGCAATATGGTTGCCTGACTGCCCAGACCGGTCGCGGCAAGAACCGCTTCTTTTCTTGTAATCGCGTCGAAACTCTTTAAGCCGGAATCCGTGCGCATGGCCAGCACGTTATTCATCCGTACCGGCGCGCCGACCCAGGTGAACTTATTTGCATCGTATTTGACCCCCTTGGGCCGGAGGACGGCGGTAATGACGAGAGAATCCGACAGCGACGCCATCACCGACCCGTCGCGGTGAGAAACATTGTAGACGTAATTGCTGGCTTTGATGCCTCCGGCGCCCGGCATGTATTGCGGCACGATGGTGGGATTGCCGGGCAGATAGCGCGGCAGGTGCTTGGCCATGAGTTGGGTGTAGAGCCCATAGGCGCCGCCGGCGCCGAACGCGACAACAACCGTCACGGTTCTGTCTGCCGCGGACGCGTTGCCGCCAAACAACGCTGTCAAAATTGTTAACATGGCGCCGAGGGCGCGAATAGATTGTCTCAACATGGAACCTCTCCCCTGGTTTTTCATTATTTTAACCGACTTTGTACCGGCTATTTGGTTAGGCGTGCGATGGTGGCGGTGGTGCTGTGACCGGCCTCAAGATCGACCAGCAGAATTTTGCCGCCCTGCGCCAGTACTAAATCGGCGCCGACCACCTGATCGATGGTATAATCCGCGCCCTTCGCCAGCAAGTCGGGCTTAATTGCCCCTATCAGGACGACCGGCGTGTCTTCCGCGAAAAGCACGACCAGATCGACGCTTTCAAGCGAAGCCAGAACGGCGGCGCGCGATGCCTCGTTCTGCACCGGGCGGGTTTCCCCCTTGAGACGGCGGACTGAACTATCGGCATTAAGACCGACAATCAACCGGTCGCAGGCGGCCCGTGATTTGGCAAGCAGGGCGACATGCCCGGGATGAATCAGATCGAAACAGCCATTGGTAAAACCGATCCTGTCACCGCGCTGGCGCCACGCGGCGATGCGGTCAAGCGCGGGAACAAGCGGCAGAATTTTCGCCTCGCCCGGCGTCAGCAGGGTCTGCCGGCGAATGGCCTCGGCAATATCTTCGGGGTAGGCAACGGCGGTACCGACCTTGCCGACCACGATGCCGGCCGCCGCGTTGGCGAGCCGGGCAGCGTCTAGCAGCGGCGCGCCGATGGCAAGAGCCGCGGCCAGCGTCGCAACCACCGTATCGCCGGCGCCTGAGACATCGAATACCTCGCGCGCCTCGGGCGGCAGGTGATGAACCTGGTCCCTGGTGACCAGAGTCATGCCGTCGCTGCTGCGGGTGACCAGCACGTTCTCGATATCACAGCTGGCCGCGATGTGACGCGCGGCGGCGATGATCTCATCATCGGTCTCGACCGGCATGCGGCTTGCTTCACCCAGTTCGAGCCGGTTGGGTGTCATCAGAAACGCGCCGGCATACCGCGTATAATCATGGCCCTTGGGGTCGACAATAAGCGGCAGGCCGGCTTCGCGCGCTTTACCGGTTAGATATTTGATCGCATCGCCCGCCAGCACACCCTTGCCATAATCGGAAACGACCACGGCGCCGACACCGGCAAGCGCCGCCTCGGCGCGGCTACGAACCTGCGCGGCAATATCGCCATCGACCGGTGCGGTTGATTCGCGGTCGACCCGCAATAATTGCTGCACGCCGGCAATGAACCGGTCCTTGATGGTGGTCTGGCGGGAGGCATCGATCAGCAGACAGGATTTGACCGCCGACAGAGTCTGCAGGAAATCGTTTACCTGGTCACCCGCCTCATCCGCCCCGACGACGGTCACGAACTCAATCGCAGCCCCCAGGGCGGCTAGATTGCGCACCACATTGCCGGCGCCACCCAACATGATTGTTTCGTTCGCCACCCGGCATACCGGAATGGGCGCTTCGGCGGAAATACGCGTCACTTCCCCATAGGTGAAGCGGTCGAGCATCACGTCGCCGACGCAGAGCACCCGCCCGTCCTTCAGCTGGTTAATCAGGGTGGCGAGCGACGCAGACATGGTCATCGGCCGCAGGTCTGTTCCAGTACATCGCACAGCATATGGCCGATCATGATGTGCATTTCCTGGATCCGCGCGGTGGTAGTCGACGGCACCATCACCAGCGGATCGGCGAGCCCCGGCAGATCGCCGCCGCCCCTGCCGGTCAGGGCCGCGGCAACCATGCCGATCTCGCGCGCTGCCTGGAGCGCACGGATAACGTTGGCGCTGGTACCCGAGGTGGTGATCCCGATCGCCATATCGCCCGGTTTGCCGAGCGCCCGGACCTGGCATTCGAAGATGGTGTCGTAACCGAAATCATTGGCGCCGGCAGTCAGTAGCGATGAATCCGTTGTCAGCGCGATGGCCGCCAGCGGCGCGCGGTTGACCTTGTAGCGGACGACCAATTCGGTCGCGAGATGCTGGGAATCCGCGGCACTGCCACCATTCCCGAAGAAGACGATCTTGTTGCCGGCGCTCAGCGCATTTTGAGCCGCGCCGCACAGGGCGGCAAAAGAGACGCTGATCGCATCCCGCGTTGCCCGGACAATGGCTTCATGCTCATCAAACTCATGATCGAAAAATGCAGTCAGATCCATGCCCTATCGCCCGACCTTTCGGTCCTTCAGTCCGTAAATCACGACGGGCGATCCGGCCAGTCTCGGAAATGTTTGCTCAAGGCAAGTCCCTGACGTTGGTAGGACGAGCCTGATTCCATTCCATAAAGCTGATCCGGTATGTCAGTCAAATGCTCGTATTTGAGCCTGCCGACCAGCTGACCATCTTCGATAGTGAACGGAACGCCATGCGAGCGAACCTCGAGCACGGCCCGGGTTCCCGACGCATCCACCGCGGCGTTACCGAATCCGGGATCGAAAAACCCCGCATAATGAGCCCGAAATTCGCCGGTAAAGGCATCATAGGGCACCATTTCAGCGGCATGATCGAGCGGTACTGAAACGGCTTCCTTGGATGCGAGAATATAAAAATCCTCCGGGTTCAGAATAATCGATTTATCCGCGGTCCGATGGATCGG
>JAQBTY010000164.1 GCA_027624735.1 Pseudomonadota bacterium
GGAACACGCCCGCGGAAACCGCTTTTTCGCGCATGTCATGACCACTTCCAACCATCGTCCCTATACGTTTCCCAGAAACCGCATCGACTTGACGGCAAAGCGCCGCGAAAGCGTTGTCAAATACACCGACTGGGCCATTGGCGACTTAATTCGGCGCGCCTCTTCCAAACCATGGTTCGACGACACGCTGTTCATCATCGTCGCGGATCACACGGCAAAGGCGGCCGGCAAGACCGATCTTCCGCCGTCGCGCTATCATATTCCGATGATCTGGTATGCCCCCCGCCTCGTGAAGCCCGCCGTGATGGGGCGCCTCATGAGTCAGATCGACGTGGGGCCGACCCTTCTGGGCTGGCTGGGGATAAGCTATTCAAGCCGGTTCTTCGGATACGATATGTTTAACCTGGAGGTGGGACGGGAACGGGCCTTTATAAGCACATACCAGAAACTGGGGTATCTGAAGGGTGACCGGTTAGTGGTTCTGGATGTAAATCGGAAGCCCGTCGTTCAAAATGGCCTGACCGTAAAATCGGGACGCTCCAACGCCCTAACCGATCGGCAATTAATCAATGAGGCCGTTTCCTGGTATCAGGCCGCCAGCTACTATTTCCGCTCGGGCCAGTTGAAGGATGTTGTCGACAAGGATGACTGATAGAAGCCACCGGCTTTCAAGCTACGGATTTTCTCAGGATAAGCGGTTCAATCAGCAAACAAAGGATCCAGGCCAGCGCCATGGTTGTAACTGTATGGCTAAAGAAATGGGCGCCGATCAGCATCTGGTACCCGCCCATCAGCCATCCCGCGCCCAATCCGGTCATCAGCCCGCCGATCCGCGCGGCGGGGCGGTTCAGAACAAAGAACAGGGCCAACAGGGCGAAGCCGCCCGATGCGTGTCCGGCCGGAAAACAGCGCCCGCGTTTTTCCTGAACAAAGGTTTTCGGATAGGGTTCCAACAACCCTGTACGCGGGACGCTTCCGCCGTACCGTGAGAGCTGGGCCGGACAGTATATATTGGTCCACGCCTTACCCAATGAAGCGATGCCAGGCACAAGGGCAAGAATGACCAGCAGGAAAGCCATGCGTCTGCGGTAAGCGGCCCATCGTTGATCCCAAAACGACCAAAGCAGTGCGGCGAACACGCCTGCGGCAAAGGCAATGATGGCAATCTTGGGGGCGTCATAAAAAATCAGCCTCAACAAGCGGTCTGATTTTGTGATGGGCCAGGCGTGCGCTGCCGGATCGTAAATCCAATCCTGTATAGCGGTGTCGATATCGCCACGATCGATAATCCAGAAAGAAAGACCCAGAAATACAACCGGCGCAAGAATCCGATGGACCATTGGTGTTTTTTTGTGGCTGCTGTTCGTATTGATAATCAAATGACTTTCAAAACCGGCGGCTGGATATAACGTGGAAACGCTGTGCCAGTAGATATATTCCCAATAGGTATATTCATTGTCGTCACGGCTTTCAAAGGTCGTCGCCCCAATACCCTGGTGGATAGAATCCCGGAAAATTGCGCCGCTCATTGGGGACACCGGTCCAACCCTGCTTTTCAGCCATACGACCGAGATTTATATGATTAAGGGGTTCTACGTTAACGACGTCAACGGCTTGCGGGCGGATATTTAACAAATTTGATTTTAACGAATATAAAGTCTATTCGGGCATACGCTGTACTAGGGCATTTCCACCATTTCGGTACAGCGCGCGTATGACACCACAGTTGAAATACCACGATGTTCGTCTCATTCTTGCCGATCCTCGTACCCATGTCAGAAGTACGCTGAAGATCGCGTTGGCCCATGCCTGCATTGAAGGAATCGAGCATACCGGATCCATAAAAAGCGTTACCGAAGCCCTTGAACAGTCGGTTGGGCCCGATATCCTGATCTGCGACATGGGTCTTGGTGATGGCCAGGCTTGCGAATACGTATCCGCCATTCGCCACAACGAAATTGGGAAAAATCCCTTCCTTTGCATTATCGGGATCACCTGGACGTCGACCGTGAGCGACGTCACCAGGGTTATCGATAGCGGGGTGGATCACTTGGTCAGCGCCCCCATGTCGCCCCAACAAATCCTCGTTCGCATCAAGGCCCTGGCCAAGAACCGCGCGCCCTTCGTCGTCACCTCGGACTATATTGGACCGGATCGACGGCGGTTGCGGCGCGAAGCGTCGAAAATTCTGCTTTTCGATGTGCCGAATTCTCTAGAGGAAAAAGTAAACGGAAATTGGGACCCCAACCGTTTCGATCAGGAGATAAAATCCGCTAAAGACGATCTCAACGTCCGCCGAATTGACCGCCAGGCGGAAGATATCATGATCCTCGCGGGTTTGATCGCCGATCAGTCGGCCGCGCGCGGCGCCGCCTTGATGGAGGCGAATTTTGACCATCTCGCCAGCCTGGTGATCGATATGGACCGCCGGGCGAGCAATCATGGATTTTATCATATATCGGAATTGTGCCGTGCCTGTGTCGGCATCGTGGACGAAATAAGGGAAGCGGGCGGCTTTGACGTGAACAAGGATCTCGAACTGCTGAAGCAGCTTGGCCGGGCCATACGGACGGCGCTGTATCCGGAGAATAGATCCGGCAGTGTTGCCCGTGATATCGCCCGAACCGTCAACGGCTCACGATAAAGTCACTCCCCCATAATTCTGCTACTATTCTCCTGGTTCCAAATTAATTGAACGCTGCACCCTTGCTTCTTGGGGGCGCGCTTGAAAACATGGGCGTCGGATTCTGATTGGGTATTGGGGGGGCAATTTCATGGATGTTCGTGCCGCGGTAGCGCATGAAGCTGGCAAACCGTTAAGTATCGAAACCGTTCAGCTCGAAGGACCGGGCGAAGGCGAAGTGCTGGTCGAAATCAAGGCGACAGGGATCTGCCACACCGATGCCTTCACCCTGTCCGGCGACGATCCGGAAGGGCTATTCCCCTCCATTCTGGGGCATGAGGGCGCGGGAATCGTGGTCGACGTGGGAAGCGGCGTGAAAAGCATCGGGACCGGCGATCACGTTATTCCTCTCTATATTCCCGAATGCCGCCAGTGCAAATCCTGCCTGTCGGGCAAAACCAATTTGTGCACCGCCATCCGCGATACGCAGGGCAAGGGCCTGATGCCCGACGGGACCAGTCGGTTTTCGCTTAATGGCTCACCGCTTTATCACTATATGGGCACATCGACCTTCGCCAATTACACAGTCCTGCCGGAAATCGCGGTCGCGAAAATCCGCGAAGACGCGCCGTTCGACAAGGTTTGCTATATCGGCTGCGGAGTTACGACCGGGATCGGCGCCGTGATCAATACGGCCAAGGTTGAACCTGGCGCCAATGTGGTGGTGTTCGGTCTTGGCGGTATCGGTCTCAACGTCCTGCAGGGCGCCAGGATGGCCGGCGCCGATAAAATAATCGGGGTGGATTTAAACGCGTCGAAACAGGAATTGGCTAAAAAATTCGGCATGACCCATTTCGTCAACCCGAGTGATCTCGGCGGCGACCTGGTGGCCCATCTTGTCGAGATCACCGATGGCGGCGCCGATTACAGCTTCGAATGCATCGGCAATGTGAATACCATGCGCCAGGCCTTGGAATGCTGTCACCGCGGCTGGGGGGTGAGTGTCATCATCGGCGTGGCGGGCGCCGGTCAGGAAATCAGCACCCGTCCGTTTCAGCTGGTCACCGGGCGGGTGTGGAAAGGCACGGCCTTCGGCGGGGCAAAAAGCCGGACCCAGGTTCCCCGGATCGTGGACTGGTATATGGATGGCAAGATCAATATCGACGATTTGATCACCCATACCATGCCGCTTGAAGACATCAACAAGGCCTTCGATCTGATGCACGACGGCGAATCGATCCGGAGCGTGGTTACCTACTGACGGACAGGCAACGAATTATTGCGGAGAGAAGGGCCAAAGACCCGCTCAGGAAAATCCAAAGCCGGCACAGATGCTAATAACGAAATCCTGCAGCATCTGAAGGTCGCGAAACGCCGGAAACGCAAGGAGCGCCCCCAAAAATAGCACTCCTAGGAGGATGTATTCAGCGCGTGGCGTCTTTTTGGGCGGCATTCTGGTCCTAATACACAGGCTTGGACGGAAATTGTAGCGCGATTGGACTATAGGTCAAATTGGTTCTTTTCGGGTCAAACTCAAGTGGTATTGCTCGACAGGCCCCACTGACTCGCGCGATCATACGCCTAGTGGAAGTATAATAAGGGGCGCAGGCGTGAAAAATCGGATTACCGCGGCACTGATTGGGACGATTGCCGGGGTTTTCCTGGTTTCCGGAGAAACCCGTTCCGGCACGACAAACTACGACATGTCGTCTCTTCTGTTCCAGCAACATCCCTTTTCAACCGCCGAGTTATTACAACCGGTTGTCGCCATCCCCCTGGCCCCATCGCAAATTCGCGCCCCGGCGCGGATACCACAGCCCACGGTTTCCTCCCGCGCTGCCTTCAGAGAGGCCGCTCAGCAAAACGCCTCGGAGCGCAGACCGGCCGTATTGCCCCAGTTGAGTGCCGCCGAGTCACAATATCGTTTCAAGGGCGAAGGACTGGGGGGGATAATTTCCGAAATTCGTCTGGGCGCTCTGGTGCATGACGAAGGACCGTTTTCGCGAAATGAAGAAGACGGTTTCGACGGAAATATTGAAGTTCTTTTTGTTTCGCCGAATTTTTTGGACCTTGTCTGGGGCCCCCGGCCGCATATAGGCGCCACCATCAACAGTACCGGCGATACCAGCCAGGTTTATGCGGGACTAAGCTGGGAGTGGTCGTTTTGGGACGACTGGTTTGCCGGATTTAGCCTTGGCGGCTCGGTCCATGATGGCAAGCTGAAGACCATCCGGATTGACCGTAAGGAACTGGGCTGCCGCCTCCTGTTTCGCGAATCCGTCGAAGCTGGATACCGGATCGACAGCCGTCATGGCATTTCCTTGTTTCTCGACCATATTTCCAATGCCAATATTTGCGACAGGAACGAGGGCCTGGAAAACTATGGAATCCGCTACGGCTATCGGTTCTAGAGCGTTTTTATTCGCGCAGTTTCACAGCCGCCCGCTTCCCTAACCGAACCTTAAGATATTATCGGCAGGATTTAAGGTGATCCCAAACCCGGCTATTTCACTCCGGAAGCGGGTCAATTAGCGGACAAAGCCGCAAATCTGCCAGATGCCAAAATTGAACTCATTCTCACAAGCCATTAAAATAGCGGCTTTATTCGCCCTGATAGGGGTAAGTACAGGCGTTTCTGGCAGCGCCGAGGCCAAACGCAATACCACAATTCTTGGCTGCTGGGGCGATGCGGACAAGGGCGACAGCGTCGAATTGAAGCTCCATTTCGTTGGCAATGGCGCGCTTGTTCAATATGATGAAAATCAGGTCGAAAAACGCAAACGCAACTTCGGCGCCTGGGAGATGGAGGCAGCAAGCACCTTCCTCACCATTTACTGGCCAACCGGCTCGATTACCCGCTACCACGTCAAACGCATCGGACCGATCCTGCATTTCTCGGGCATGAACGGCGTGAAAAACTTCACCCTGCGCAAAGTCGCCGCCGCCGAATGCTGGGAACCCCGCACGTAATACCAACGTCCCTTGGTATAATATCCCCCAAACCGGCTTATACAGATGAACGGCCATGGTCCTGGCTTGAAACCTGGCCCGTCGCCATGCATTCTGCGCGCGCCGCCACTGGCGCTGACGGAGCAGCAAGATATGGATACGGAATCACTGGTAATTTTGGTCGGGTTTATTTGGGGCGCCTACATGCTCTTCAAGATCCACAAGCGCCGGAAGCTTACCAATGACCCGGCGGCAGGACTGGTTCCCCATCGGGAGACCAAACGCGGAGAAATGCCACGCGTGGGGGAGCCTGGCAGCATCACCTTCAATCAAATCAAGATACTTCAGCAATATAGTTTCGAGCCGGACAAAAGCTGGAGCCGTGAAGAAGCGAATTTGATCCTTGATGCGGTCAAGTATCTGCGTGCCGTATGCCGCGATGTGGGGGACGAAGACGACGGACCGCCGCCTCTCGAAATTCAGAATGCCATGCTGCGCCTTATTCTGACGGAACAGGATATTCGCGATTACGTTCGGAAATGGGGCGAAGATCGCCGCAACCAGGGATTCGACGAGTTCTCGGACGACGAACCGGTCCTGGCGCGGAATAACCAATATTCCCGCGTCGAGGGCGAGGCCAACCGGTTCCTGATCAAGGATGACGTGCCGGATCGGCCGCCAACGGCTTGAACGGAAAACTGCCATAGTACCGCCGGGCCGGATTTACGAAAATGATCCACTACCCTCTTCGGCACGCGGCATGCAGTAATCCAGGAACGAGGCGCTGATCAGTTGGCCCGCATCGCGATCATAGGCGAGGTCTTCGCACATGGCTTGGCCCAGGGCCCAGCCCCTCGCAGGATCAATCGGATTTGCTCTGACAGGGCCAACAATGGCATGATTGGCGGTCGCTGGAGTTAGGACCCGGCGATAAGGCCGGAATATTCACGACTATTCCGTAGCCGAGCAGTGGGTGTCGGTTCTTGGATTGACACGCAAATAATAACTTCAAGCCAGGGAGAAATTTATGCGTAAATTTTTATTGTATCCGACGGTCGCTCTGGCGACTTTGGTCTGCGTGGGCTCGGCAAGCGCGCAAACGGTCGGCATCGGATCCACCAAGGGCGGCGTGCTGGCGGCCGTGGTGGCGACCGTCGCCAAGGTGGTGACGCTTCAGTCCGATGTAAAAATGAGGCCGCAGCCAATGGGCGGCACACAGCAATACATCCCCGTGGTGAACGCCGGTGAACTCCCTTTCGGTATTTCCAACGCCGTTCAGTTCAATATGGCCCTCAGTGGCACAGGTATTTCCAAACGGAAGTACCCGAATTTGCGCGTTGTCGCACAACTCATGACGTTCCGCACCGGTCCGATCGTGGCGGGGAACTCGTCGATCAAACGACTTAGCGATATCAGGGGCAAACGCGTCCCATACGGTTTCAAGGCCGCACCGCTCTTTCAGCACGTTTTCACGGGGTACCTGACAAATGCCGGGTTAACTTGGGACGACGTTGTTAAGGTGCCGACCGTCGCGCTCCGGCAAAACTGGGATCTGTTCAAACAGGGTAAAACGGACCTGAGTATCGGCAACCCAGGTTCAGGCCTCAACAAAAGCCTGATAGCCGCGATCAATGGCGGTATCCGGCACGTCACCCTGAATACAAACACGCCAGGGGCGGCGAAGCTTCTTAACGATCTTCCGAAGATGTTTTACTACCAGGTAGGACCTGACAAAAAATACCCGGCCGTTTCACAGAACGTGCACCTGGTAGGAATGAACTTTCTTTTATGGACCCATAAGGGTGCGGACGAAAAGCTGATCCACAAGGTCACCAAAGCTCTCTACGAGTCCGAAGCCAATCTAAAGGAAGCCGGGCCAGTATGGGGCAACTACAAGACCGCGAATATGGCGAACGACAATGGCGGCGTTTTCCATCCTGGCGCTGTCCGCTTGTACAAAGAAAAAGGTGTCTGGAAGCGATAGAAATAACACTCACTTCCGAACCGCTTTTCGACCGGGGCCTGCCAATTGGCGGCCCCGGTTTTTTTACAGCGCGGCTCTCGACTGTTTCACGCGAACGAATTGGACGACAAAAATGAGCAGGACGCCTCCCGCCGCCATAATTTTTATGGCAACACCATAAGGCAGGACGTTTACCGGCACGAGCATCAGCAGACCACAGACGACGCAAATTATCCGGATTGCAGGCCCTATGCTCGTGAAAATATATCCGAGCATCCCGCCTGAAACGATCCAGACTCCGAAAACGGCAGTGCACAAGCTCAGGAGTATCTCAATAGGCGTGCCTTGCATGATCAGTGCGGGTTCGTAAACGAACACAAAAGGCATGACATAGGCGACCCAACCCAGTCTGCAGGCCGTCATCGCCGTACCCATCGGCGCCGAATTCGCGAGTTTAGCCGCCGTAAATGCCGCAATGGCGACAGGTGGCGTAATCATCGACATCAGGCCGAAATAAAGGACAAACAGGTGGGCGGCGAACGGGTTGACCCCGAGCTTTATCATTGGCGGCGCGATCATCAACGCCAGCAGCAGATAAATGGCCGTGGTCGGCATCCCCATCCCGAGGATGATCGATATAATCGCGGTCAGAACGAGCAGCAAAAACAAGCTGTCCTGTCCAACTTTCAGGAGAACGATTGTCATCGCGTAACCGAGACCGGTTGTCTCTATGATAGCGATGGCAAGCCCCGCCATCGCTCCGATAATGATTATATCGACGGAATTGCGGCCGGTTTCCGCAATAGCACGCGCAAGGTCCTTGGGAGAGATCCGTCGGCCCTTGTATCCGAATATCCAACTGACCACTGGCAAGGAAATCGACGCGTACAGGGCTGCGCTATCGGGCGGCAAATTATAGCGAAATAACGCAATTACCAGAATTGCGTAGGGGATTGAGAAAAACCACCCCTCCTTGATAACGCCCCACAAGGGAGGAATTTTGTCCCTTGGCACCGCGGCTATTTTCAGGCGGGCCGCCTCCAGATCAGCCTGGATAAAAGCGGCGAAGTAATACAGGAAGGCTGGTATCAACGCCGCGAGAATCACATCCGTGTAATCCGCTTCAAGAAATTCCGCCATGAGGAACGCGGCGGCTCCCATGACCGGCGGCATGATTTGCCCGCCAGTTGACGCCACCGCCTCAAAGGCCGCGGCGGATTTCGCGGAATACCCGCCGTCCCGCATAAGCGGGATGGTTATGACACCGGTGGACGCGACATTCGATACGGCGCTTCCCGAAATGGATCCGAACAAACCGGAGGCAATAACGGCAATTTTCGCGGATCCTCCGCGCGATCTGCCGAACAACGCCGTTGCGATGTCGGTGAACCACTCGGATGCCCCCGTTGCCAGCAAAAGCTGTCCCATCAAAACGAACAACACCACCACATAGGTGACGATGTTCATCGGAAGACCGAACAGCGCGACATTGTCCGCCGTGAGATAGGCGATCAGCTTAAAGGGATCTTTTTCCTGAGCCTGCAAGTCGCCTGGCACCAGATGCCCGACAAGGGAGTAAGCCAGAAAGACGAGAAGCACGGTGACCAGACTCCATCCAGCCGTTCGCCGCAGCGCCTCGATTATCAGGGGTATTATTATTGTCCCGATAACAAAAGCTGTTTCGCGATAATAGAAATAATCCTCTATCAGAGTGGTGTAAATATATGAAAAATATAGACAAGTGAAGAAACCGGCCAACCCGCAAACCAGGGCTGTTCAGCGCTCTTGATTTGAGGTGAGTCCGATATGCCACAGTTGGAGGCATAATGGGTTTGGTTACAAGATGGGGGATTAGCACGGCGCGATTTTTGTGAATCTATCGCTGG
>JAQBTY010000165.1 GCA_027624735.1 Pseudomonadota bacterium
GCGCGTCGACACTTGTCGACTATGTCTAACGCGCATTGTCTACGGGAATGGCCGCTCTGGCGCAAGGTGGGCAACTGGACAGATCCCGAGCGGTCCGCTATGTGATGGGAAAATCATGGTAGTTTCAGGAGGGTGCGGTGAAGGCAGACGTAAACGGCATATCGATCAATTACGAAGTTTCCGGGACCGATGGAAAACCGTGGATCACGTTCGCCCATGCGCTGTGCAATAACCTCACCCTCTGGGACGCGCAGGCGGCGCTCCTGAAAGATGATTTCCACATTTTGCGCTACGACATTCGCGGCCTTGGCGCTTCGAGCGCGCCGCAGGGACCCTATGGTTTCCCCATGCTCATCGCCGATGCGGTGGCGCTGCTGGATCATGTGGGAATCGACAAGACCCATTGGTGCGGCCTGTCGATCGGCGGCATGATGGGCTATGGGATGGCGCAGCAACATGGCGACCGCCTGCTGTCGCTCATTGCCTGCGATTCCCGGCCCGATGCGCCGCCCGACTATCAGGCCTATTTCCAGCATCGCATCGACGTCGCCGCCGAAGAAGGCATGGAGGGGCTGGTCGAATCCACCATTTCGCGCTGGTTCACGCCGGAATCGGTTGCCGCCAATATCCCTGTGCTCGACAAGGTCCGCGCCATGATCCGCGGCACCGATCCGACCGGCCATGCCGGCTGTTGCGAAGCGCTCAAGACGCTGGCCTTTGGCGCGAAGCTCGGCGATATCCGTGTGCCCACACTCATCATCGGCGGCGCCGCCGACAAGGGCGCCCCGCCCGAGGCGTTGGCGGCGGCCGCGGCGGCCATCCCCGGCGCCAAACACGTGACGATCCCGGCGGCCGGGCATATATCAAATCTGGAAAACCCGGCGGATTTCAATGCGGCCCTGAAGGGCTTTTTGGAGGGGCTTTAAATCATCATCCGAGTTGGTGATGCCGGAGCTCAGACCACTACTATCCGGTTCTAATTTCACGTGATTTTGGCGGGCTCGCGTCAGTCTGTGCCGTTAATCTAACTTGTCATCCCGGCCAAGCGAAGCGCGAGCCGGGACCCATAACACGGTTAGATCCAATGGGTCCCGGCTCAAGGCCGGGATGACAGCAATGTGCGTGGCAAACTGTAGCGCAATCGTTTCAAACAATATTCGCCGTTTAACTTTCACTCGTGGTCCGGCGCATCCGGTTCCGATACCGTAAATCGCCGCAGCATGCGTTCTTCTTCCGCCGGGAAATCGGTGCGGGCGTGGTTGAGGCAGCGATTGTCCCAAACCACCAGATCGTCGATTGTCCATTTATGGGCGTAGACGAATTCGGGCTTTTCCGCGTGGTCGAACAGTTCCAGCAGCAGCGCTTCGCTCTCCGCCGGGTCCATGTCCACCACGCGGCGGCACATGAGACGGCTGAGATAGAGCGACTTGCGCCCCGTCGCCGGGTGAGTCCTGACCAGATCGTGGACTGCCCGGGGCAATTCCGAGTCGTCGTCATCGGTCAGGCTGCGCAGCTGGGCGTCATAATCATAGACGAACTGGGTCTTTAACCCGGCGATCCGGTCCTTGGTGGCTTGGGGCAGGGCGTCATAGGCGGCGTAAAGATTGGCGAACAGCGTATCGCCGCCGTGTGACGGGATCTTGATGGCGTACAGCGTGGTCGCGCGGTACGGGCTGTCGCGGTGCGCCCCGTCGGAATGGAACTGCATTTCGCCGTCGGGCAGGACGCCGATGGGTTTGCCGTTCTCGCGGATGTTGCTGACATACATCACGCCCCGGTTGCCGGTGCGTTTGGCCCCGACTTCCTTCGTTTCACGGACGCCGCCGTCTCCCTTGCCAAACAGATTGGCGAAGCGAAGCTGGTCACCGGCGCTGATTTCCTGGCCCGGAAAGCACAGCAGCGAATAGCGGTGAAACGCGTCCCGGATGGTATCCGCCGTTCGGTCGTCGATCGGTTTGGTCAGCTCTATCCCGCGCACCGACGCTCCAAGGATCGGAGAAAGCGGTTCGATGTCTATGGTCAAACTCATCACATGTGCCCTCTATTGAAGCCGGCTGCCCACATTGACTGCCTTTTTGTCTAGATCGAAGCGGTTGGTCGGAATGGCATCGAGATCCGTGCCCGTGACGCGCACGAACTTGGCGCCGTCCGGGAAATGGATGGAATGGATGTCGCCAACTTCGAATTTCCCCGCGGCGCCAGGGGTAAGCCGGAAGGTCTTCTCCTTATTCAGATCGGCGAAGCCTTCTTTTGATCCGTCATCCTTGCGTTTCCAGAGCGTCATATCGGTCCATTCCGCGGCTTGGCCATAGACCGCCCAGGATTTGCCGTGATCGTGTGGTGGGCCTTTCTTGCCGCCCTCGTAAATGTGGATCAGGACGTTGAAATCCGTATCCGGATCCTTGTAGATGGTCCGGATGCCGGGTTTCGCGTCGGGCCCGCATTCCGCGGCGATAAAATCCGGGTCGTCGAGCAGTTTTTCGAGATTCCGGCGCACCTTGTCGTGGCCGCCCGGCCCCGGATCGGCTTTCAGCGCGTCGCGGCAATCCGCGCAAAACTGGTCGAATGAATACGTCATCGCAAAACTCCGCTCCCAAAGAATCTGTATATCGAAAATACTCCACCGCGTGATGATTGGGAAGGGATGCGTTGTCGCGGGCCCCCTATCCGGTCCATGCCGCCAATGGTATGAAAGTGCCAACAGATTTGGAGGAATCCGATGTTCATTAAGGGCGAGTGGTGCGACGCGGCGGGCGGCAAGACATTCGAAGTCACCAACCCGGCGACCGGCGAAAAAATTGCCGATGTGGCGGACGGCGGTCAGGCCGACGCAGCACGGGCAATCGATGCGGCGCACGCGGCCTTTGCCGGCTGGTCCGGCATGACTGCCTATGACCGGTCGCGGATCCTCTACAAGGCCTGGGAACTGATGAGCGCCCGTCAGGCCGACATCGCCCGCATCATGACGCAGGAGCAGGGCAAGCCGCTGCGCGCGGCCATGAACGAAGTACGCTACGGCGCCGATTTCCTGCTGTGGTATGCCGAAGAGGGCAAGCGGGTCTATGGCGAGACCATCCCCGCCCCGCGTGCCGACCAGCGCTTTATCGTGCTGCACCAGCCGGTTGGCGTGGTGGCGGCGATAACGCCGTGGAATTACCCGGCCTCGATGATCACCCGCAAGGTGGCGCCAGCGCTGGCGGCGGGCTGTACCATCGTCTTGAAACCGGCCGAAGCTACGCCGCTTTGCGCCATCGAGATTTTTAAGGTCCTGGCCGACGCCGGCGTGCCGGAAGGGGTTGCCAATCTGGTGACCGGATTTGATCCGGCCCCCATCGGCGAGGAATTCGTCACCAACCCTCTGGTACGGAAAATTACTTTCACCGGCTCGACCGAAACCGGCAAGCTGCTGGCGAAGGGCGCCGCCGATCAGATGAAGCGGGTGTCGCTGGAACTGGGTGGCCATGCACCGTTCCTTGTATTGAAGGACGCCGATCCGGTCTTCGCCGCCAAGGGCGCGGTGCTGGTCAAATATCTCAATTCGGGCCAGGCCTGCATCTGCCCCAACCGTCTGTTCGTTCACCGCTCGGGCGTCGATGCGTTTACCGAGGAGTTTGTTTCCCGCGTCACCCGCATGCGGGCCGGCAATGGCTTGGATGACGGCATTTCCATCGGCCCGCTGGTCAATGAAAAAGCCATTGAAAAGGTCGAACGCCAGGTCGCCGATGCGACGGCCAAGGGCGCGGAGGTTCTGTGCGGCGGTCATCGGCTGATGGAGGATGGATTGGACCGGGGTCATTTTTTTGCGCCGACCGTGCTCGCCAATGTCACGCCAGACATGCTGATCTACCGCGAGGAAACCTTCGGGCCGGTCGCGCCGATCATTCCTTTCGATGACGATGACGATATTCTGGCCATGGCGAACGACACCCATTACGGACTGGCCGCTTATGTCTATACGCAGAATTTGTCGGCCGCGATGCGCACCTTCGAGGGGCTGCGCTTCGGCATCATCGGTATCAACGACATCAACCCGACCGGCGCCGCCGCGCCCTTTGGCGGCATGAAGGAATCGGGATTGGGTCGCGAGGGCGGCCACGAGGGGCTCGGCGAATATCTCGAAACCAAGCTCGGCGGGTTCTCGGTTTGAAATTTGATTTTTAAATTTTGAATTTCGTCATTGCCGGATTTGATCCGGCAATCCAGTTTTGAAGCCAAACTGGATGCCCGGGTCACGCCCGGGCATGGCGAGGTTACAAAATGGGAGGCTGAGCATGGCTGGGAAGATAGACGCTACGCGTTCACTCGATATTTTTAGGAAAATGTCGGCGATCCGCCGCTTCGAGGAAGCGGTGTTCGACCTCTATCAGGAAGGGGCGTTCGGCGGTCACTACCATCTTTACATCGGTCAGGAGGCGACCGGTGCGCCGGTGATGGCGTCGCTCGGGCCCAAGGACCGGATATTTTCGACGCACCGCAATCATGGCCATATGATCGCCCGCGGCGCCGATCCGAATGCCGCCATGGCGGAGATCCTGGGCCGCGCGACCGGGCTCAATGGTGGGCGTGGCGGTACCTTTCATCTGTCCGATCCGACGCTCGGCATGCCGCATACGTCGGCGCTGGTCGGTGGCTCCGTGCCGCTCGCGGCCGGTGGCGCCTTCGCGGCGAAGATCAAGAAAACCGGCGGCATTGGCGTTGCCATGTTTGGTGACGGTGCTTTCGAGGAAGGGGTCGTGTACGAAACGCTCAATTTGGCGCGTCTGTGGCATTTGCCGCTGATCTTCGTCTGTGAAAACAACACGCCTGGCGCGGTCCTGAAAACAGAGGGCGGCACCAATACCTCGAACCTCCCGGAAGGACGGGTCATCGCGACACCGAAGGCGCTCGGTATTGAAAGCTTCGAGGTCGACGGTGGCGATGTCAACGCAGTCGATACGCTGTTCAGCGATTGTGTCGCCCGGGTTCGGGCGAGCGGCGAACCCATCTTTATCGAAGCGCTGAGCGAGCGCTGGCCGGGTAACAACTTTGGCCATCCTCAGATGGTTACGGGTAAGACCGATGTTTCCATGATCTGGGACGACAGTTCCGCCAAGGGCGATTACGCGGACTGGTTCGGCGTGCATGACCCGATTTTCCGGTTCGGCCGATCCCTGATCGCGGATGGCGTCGCCACCCAGGATCAGATCGCCGATATCGATCGCGCCGCGGTCGATACAATGGCAAAGGCAAAGGCGTTTGCGCTGGCCTCGCCGTTACCCGATATCGATACGATTTCGGATTTTGTACTGGCGCGGGCGGGAGGGAACTGATCATGCGAACTATCACACACGCCGAAGCGGTGGTCGAAGCGATCGCGGAATGCATGGCGGAGGACGATAATCTCGCGCTGGTCTGGGCGTCGGTCATGGAGGGCGGCGGTAAGGAAATCGCCAATCGCCTCAAGACGAGTTATGCCGACCGCATCTTTGATCCGCCGATCTCCGAGGCGGGGATTTGCGCCATCGCGACAGGGGCGGCGATGGACAATGTGCGTACGGTCGTGCCCATGGGAACGGCGAGCTTCATGTTTCGCGCCTGGGACCAGATCATCCACGAGGCGGGCTCGGCCCATTATATGTCCAACGGACGCGTGAAGGCGCCGGTGGTGTTTCATGTCATGCACGGGTTGCGCGGTGGGGGGTCGGTGCAGCACAGCCAAAGCCCGCAATCCATGTTGTGGAACGCGCCGGGACTGGAAATCGCGTTGCCGTCCTGTCCGGCCGATGCCAAGGGGCTGATGCGGACCGCGATAAAGAGCGACAATCCGACGGTGTTCATCGATCACCAGCGGCTCAGCCGGCTCACAGGGGAGGTGCCGGAAGGCCCCTACGACATCCCGTTTGGCGTTGCCGATATTAAGCGGGCCGGGGGCGATGTGACCATTGTCGCGACGTCGTTGCAGGTGGTTGCGGCGCTGGAAGCGGCCGTGGTGCTGGCGGGGGAAGGGATCGACGCGGAGATCGTCGATCTGCGCTCGCTGGTGCCGCTTGACGAGGACGCCATCCTGACCTCGCTCGCCAAAACAGGCCGGCTGGTGGTGGCCGATGAAAGCCCGCCGCGCTGCTCGATTGCCTCGGAAATTATTGCATTGGCGGCGGAAAAAGGCATGGATATTCTCAAGGCGCCGCCGCAACGCGTCAACCGGCCGCCGGTCCATGTGTCGCTCAGCAAGCCGCTCGAGGATCATCTGATGCCGGGCCCGATCCGTATCGCGGAGGCCGTGCGGAAGGTTTGTGGGTAGACCGCACCGGGTTCGTTGGCGCGACGGGCCGGTCTGAGACCGGCCCCTACAACAATATTGAACCGTAGGGGCGGGGCTCAGACCCGCCCTTTCACCTATCCATAACCAATGCGACCCGCCCGATTGATTGCCGCGCTGTAACCATCGCCATCGCGTCCCTGAAGTCTTCGAGCGGAAACGTGGCGCAAACATGCGGATGGATCATGTCATTTTTTGCCCATTGGTAGAACCGGTCAAGGATGGCGCGCACGCGATCCTCCATCTCATAGCGCACGTCGTTGGGGCTCCAGCCGTAATAGGTGCCGAAATTCAGGCCGCAAACGGTGATGTTCTTCACCAGCACGATGTTGGCCGGGATTTGCGGCGCGCGCCCGGCGGTGAATCCCACCGGCGCGATGCGTCCTTCAAACGCAATGCAGCGGAGCGACTGGTCGAACACGTCGCCGCCCACCGGGTCGAGGATGGCATCGGCGCCGCGCCCGCCGGTAATCTCGTTGACCTCGTCACGAAAGGCGCCGCCGGAATAATCGATCACATGATCGGCGCCGTGAGCCTGAGCCGCGGCGCGTTTTTCCGCCGTGCTGGCGGTCGCGATCACGATTGCGCCCAGTATCTTGCCGATCTCGATGGCGGCCAATCCGATGGCGCCGGCCGCCCCATGCACCAGAAGGGTTTCGCCGGGCTGGACATTCAGCAAGCGGGGCCATGTCAGCGCCGCAGAGGACGTGGCGTAGGAATTAAAATTGGTCGCTTCGGCAAATTCGAGATTGTCGGGGATCGCATAGGTGTTGACCTCCCACGCGATGGCTTCCTCCGCATAGGCGCCCCAGTCGAGGGCGGCGCAGACGCGATCGCCCAGCTTGAAACGGGTTACGTCCGCGCCACATTCAATCACCGTGCCGGCGCATTCGGTGCCGGGCGTAAAAGGCAGGGGCGGCTTGCGCTGGTATTTGCCGGCGACGACCAGATTGACGGAGAAGCTGATGCCGGCAGCCCCGACTTTGAGACGGATCTGCTTGGGCGCCAATGGCGGTTGGGGAATGTCTTCGATGCTCAGCTTGTCGAAGTCGGTATAGTCGGTAACCCAGAGCCCGCGCATCAAATTCTGTCCCACTATGTTTCGTCATTGCCGGGCCCAAGTGCGCTTCACGCCCATGGCCGGCAATCCAGGTTGTTGATGTTGTAACTGGATGCCCGGATCAAGTCCGGGCATGACGAAAAAAGTAAAACCAATGATCACGTCCCCGAATGTTCCTTCTGCCAGAGCGCCTGCAAATCAGGGCGGCGCACCTTGCCCCGGTCATTCTTGGGCAGCGCGTCTATAAAGTGGAATTTCTTCGGCACCCGAAAGCCCGGCATGTTGTCGGCGCAATGGGCGTGAATTTCGTCCTCGCTCATGGTTTGCCCATCGCGCACCACCAGATAGGCGACAATTTCCTCGCCATAGATGCTGTCGGGCACGCCCACGGCGGCGGCTTCGTAGACCTTGGGGTGGCGCATCATCACATTGTCGACCTCGACCGGCGAAATATTCACGCCACCGCGGATAATCAGATCCTTCAGCCTGCCGGTGACGGTGATAAAGCCGTCTTCGTCCATCACCGCCAGATCGCCGAGCCGGACGCGGTGTCCGTATAAATCTTCCCAAACGCCGTCGGCCGTCATGGACGCCTTGGCGCATTGGGGACCGCCGAGAGTGACCTCGCCTTCCGCCCCCTGCGGGACGGCGTCGCCGGCTTCATCCACCAGCAGGAATTCCTGATGCTTGGCGGGCGGGCCGACGGTGCCGTATTTCTTGGCATAGTGACGGTTGCCGCACACCCAGCCGCCTTCGGAGCAGCCGAAGAACTGCAGCAGATTGATGCCGTAGGTTTCCTCGAATTGCTTCCAGCGCTCCGGTGTCAGCGGCGCGGTGGATGAACTCATCAGGCGCAGGCTCGGCACGTCCTTGGCGGTAACACCGGTCGGGCGGTCGAGCAACATGTTGATGACCGTCGGAATTCCCGCCGAAAAGGTGATTTCGTATTTCTTGATCCAGTCGAAAAACCGGCTGTGCGAAAAACGCCGCGCGATATGCAGGGTGCAGCCGGTCGCAAGCCAGGGCATGAGCGACAGGCCCTGCGGCGAATTCCAGCCAAAGGACCGGAACTCCAGCGTGCGGTCGTTCTCGGTGAGCCCGATTTGGTCGATGGTGGACAGTCCAAATGACCAGTGCGCCAGATGGTCGATCAGGAAGTTCTTCGGCTTGTCCGTTGTGCCTGACGTACAGAAGATGGTCGCATCGTCGGTTGCCCCATAGTCGCGGTCGCATTCCGGTTCGGCAGCCGTCGCCGCGACTCGCTGAAAAAACTCGTCGCTGGCTGCGTCACCGGTTAGATCGGCCGCCCAATCGGAGAATCCGACGCTCTCGATATCGACGCCATCGGTCATCTTGTCGATATCGAGTTCAGAATCGTAAAGCGCCAGCTTGCAGTCCAGATGCGACAGGATTTCCGCCACATATTCAATATTCATTTCCACATTGGTCGGGCAGCAGACGGCGCCGGCGCGCCAGATCCCCATCCACAGGATCAGCTTCTCAAGCCGTTCTTCGGACAGCAGCGCTACCCGGTTGCCTTTTTGAATGCCACGCGCCACCAGCCAGTTCGCGATCCGGTTGGCGGCCTCATGGAGTTGGCCAAAAGAAATGCTTTTTTCCTGGGTGACGTCGACCAGCGCGATCTTGTCCGGATTGCGGTCCTTGTATTTCAGGAAAAGCGTCCGAACGGATTCGAATGGGATGGCATAATCGTGTTCCGCCCCGGGGGGTGTGCCGCCAGCTTTGGGCGCCATGAATTGCTCCTTAGGTAGATGATGCGCGGATATTGTGGCGCGGGGTCCAAGGCGTCAAGGGTGACTTCTCCGTGTCCCGTCGGGCTTGAACCTTTCCATACTCGTCATGGTCGGCGAAGGCCGACCATCCACGTTTTTCTTCTGTTTTCAATTGCTTCGGTCGCACAGCAAAGAAAAAACTCGTGGATGGTCGGCCTTCGCCACTACTGTCCGGTTTAAATTATTGGACACGGCGCATGGCAT
>JAQBTY010000166.1 GCA_027624735.1 Pseudomonadota bacterium
GTCAGCCTTCCAGGCCATTCAATCCGCAATCGCCGGGGAATGCTTGATCTGACCGGGTTGAGTAGTTACTAAATCCGCGTACCGGCCCTAATATTTTCGCCGCTGCCGAGGAGAACACACCCCGCCGATTCTTCGTCCACGTTGAGGGCGAGCCCGAAGGTGCCGTCGTCAAACCGCATCAACTCGTCGAGGCGCGTCCAGGGAAGGCCGTGAACAGTAGCGACGCCATCACCGATCTGTTCGACCGTACCGACATGGTCCAGCGATGGCGTCCATTCGAGATTCTCGAGCCGACGATGGGCCGCGGAGAGCCAGCGGGTGAGATCATCGCGCAGGAGGGTCATCGCGGCACAATTCCTGTTTTGCTGCTTCAAGCTGGTCAGCCCAGGTAAACTTGAGAACAGCGTGGGGGAAGCGGAGCTCCGCGCCACCAATAATCTCGGGCTTCGATAGAAATTCGGCACTTTCCGGCCGACCCAGACTAGCGCAGATCCGTGCACGCCACCGGTCTTCGTCTTCCGGCCCAAGCGGGGCAGCGGTCACCACGGTCAGGCCGGCGCCATCGGCCGCCAAATCCATCTTCAGCCTTTCCCGCTCATCGTCGGATAGGCTCAGCAGCTTTGCCTCAACCTGCTCCAGAAAGACGTCATTTGAGATCCCCGGTCCGGACTTTCGCAACAGCGATGACGCCATGGCCATTGCGAGGGAGGTAACTTCTTCGCGAAGGTCGGAAATGGTCGCCGCCCGTTCCTCCGAGATAGCCGTCCGCGCGGCTTCCAGGAGACCGGCTGCTTCCCTACGGGCCTGCTCGATTGTCTTGCTGCGCTCAGCCCCGAGTTCTTCATGCAGTTGCTTAAGCAACGCCTGGCGTTCTTGCGACAGTTGCATGCGATCCTCATTGAATCTCCGGCCTTCTTCTTCAGCCTCCTGTTTGGCCGTTTTCGCCTCGTCGAACGCGTGCTCTGCCAGCTCCTTCCGCTTCGCGATAACGTCCTTGACCGGCCTGTACAAAAACCGTTCCAGAAGCCAGACGAGAAGCAGGAAATTTATTCCCTGCAGCGCCAGCGTCCACCAATCTATCCGCATGGTCAGCGAACGAAGGGATTGGCAAACAGCAACAACAGCGCGATCACCAGGCAATAGATCGCCATCGTTTCGATCATTGCCAGCCCGACGAAAAGGGTCCGCGACAGAGGCCCGGCCGATTCCGGCTGGCGGGCGATCGCGTCCATTGCCGCCGCGATGGCCCGCCCCTCGCTAAAGGCCGGACCTAGGGCGCCGAACGAGACGGCGACAACCGCGCCAATGATGCTCAACATTTCAATCGTCATGGTGTTTCCTTCATTCAGCTTCTACGCTACCCACCGCCGCACCGATAAAAACAGCGGCCAAGACAGTAAAGATGTACGCTTGGATAAGACCGATCAGGATGCCGAGCAGCATGAACGGTATCGGCAACAGCAAACCGGCCAAGAATACGATAATGGCGATCACCAGCTCGTGGCTCATCATGTTGCCAAAAAGCCGGACCATCAGCGAAAATGTTCGGGTAATCTCGGACAGCACGTTGAGCGGTAGCATCAACAGGTTGGGTTTGGCGTATCGCCTGATGTAGTCGACGAACCCGCGCGACCTGACCCCAAAATAGTGAACGGAAAAAAAGACGATCGCGGCGAGTGCCGCCGGGGTTTCGAGATGTCCGGTTGGCGGCTTCAGGCCGGGGACTACCGCGGATAGGTTCGCGCAGACAAGGAAGATGAACAATGTACCCAAGACGGCAACATATCGCTCGGTGTCCCGGCGAATGATCTCACCGATCTGGTTTGAAATTACCTCAACAATGATTTCCAGAGCCGTCTGAAGTGCACCGGCATGAATGCGGGCCTTGCGCAGCCCAAGCCAGCAGACGGTGGTCAGGGCCACCATAATCACCCATGTCGTCACGACCTAACGACCGATAGGGACAGGCCCAACGTAAAAAAGAATATCGATTGCGAGTGGGCTCGTATTCATTTCATGCCTGCCCCAAAACCCGTTGGACCATGAACCGGGCGCCGAGAAACCCAAGCAGCGCCAACAAAAGGGGCGCCGCGCCTTGCTGCGCAATCAGCCAAAATACGCACAGCGCGACACCACCGCGGAGCAAATACAGCGGCAAAATTTTTGACAGGGCGGCCTCTGCAACATGCAGGCGGATGGTCTGAAACACGGCGTAAAAATAGAAAGTGCCGAGGGCAACACCGGCCAGAAAGTAAGCAAAAAACTGTAATGAAGATAGCGCGGTCATTCCCTGGCGATCCTTTGCCACACGAGATAGGCCCCAAACGCGGCCCCCAGAAATATCAGGGCCCCACTGAACAGAATTCCCGTATCAAAGGTCTTGTCGAGCCATCGACCGAGCAACACGCCGATTAGGGTGGGGGTGACGATCAGCCAGCCAAGCGCACCAATCATAGAAAGGTTTTTCCACAGTGGCCGTTCGCCCTCCCGTTCCCATTGTTCGCGCCGCTTTTCTCGCAAGCGAACGGCGCGATGCATCTTCTTATGCGCATTGTTGCGAGGTGGCACCGTCATGACATCTCGCCTTCTCCTGGGGGGGGCCCGCGGCCGACAGAGGACCCTAAGGAAGGCGGCGACCCTTGCGGCAACGGCTGGCGGCCCGCTTCGAGATATCGCTGCAGTTGGCGGATTGTTGCCAGTTGCAATCGTGTCGCCGAGACGCGCGAGGCCTCCTCGGCTTGCGTCTCTTCGCGGAAACGGGCCAACACCGCTCGACCCAGTTGGCGAAAATTATCTTCTCCAACCGCTTCGCGGGTCGCCACCTCGACAAGATTTCCATCCCGCACCGCAAGCACGCCACCGCGCACCGCGATGAAATGTTCTTCCTCCGAATGGTTGCGCCAGGTAATTACCGATATTTCTAGTGTCGTGATGAAATCCGCGTGGCCTGGCAAAATGCCGAAGGCGCCAGTTTCGTCTTCGGCACGAACATGCCGCACGTCTTCATCGACGACCACCGACAGCGGCGTGGTGACCAGCAGCCTCATGTTGCTGCCACGCGCATTGTCGTCGCCGCCAGTTCCTTGCGACGCGCGGCCTCAAAATCGCCCACCATGTAGAGCGAGCTTTCCGCCCAGGCATCTGCCTCACCATCAAGGATCGCGCGGCACCCGCGCAGCGTATCGGACAGCGGAACCAGCGCGCCGTCAAGCCCGGTAAACTGCGTTGTAACGCGGAAGGGCTGGGTCAAAAATCGAATTAAGCGACGCGCCCGGCCAACAGCGGCACGGTCGGCGGCACTTAGCTCCTCCATCCCAAGGAGCGAGATAATCTCCCGTAACTCACGATAGTGTTCGATAAGGCGTCTGACCTCTTCGGCGATCGCATAGTGTTCTTCACCGTCGATACGGGGATCGAGGATCGCGGACGTCGACGCGAGAGGGTCGATCGCCGGGTAAAGGCCTTCGCTCGCCATCTCGCGGCTAAGGACGATCGATGAATCGAGGTGTTTGAATGTCTGCGCGACGGCCGGGTCGGTAAAATCGTCGGCGGGCACGTAAACTGCCTGGATTGAAGTGATGGCCCCGCCCTCGACCGAGGCAATGCGCTCCTCCAGTTCGGCAATCTCCGTGGCCAACGTCGGCTGATAACCGACGCTCGAGGGGAGTCGACCAAGCAGACCGAAAACCTCGCCCCCTGCTTGAACAAACCGGAAGACGTTGTCGATTAGGAACAACACGTTTTGATGAGTCACGTCGCGAAAATGTTCGGCAAGCGTCAGGGCGGTCATTCCTACTCGCCACCGCGCGCCGGGCGGCTCGTTCATTTGCCCGAACACCAGCGCCGTGCGATCCAAAACGCCCGATCGCTGCAGTTCCAGCCACAGCTCATGACCCTCGCGCGAGCGCTCGCCGATACCCGCGAAAACCGATATGCCGGCATAAGTTTCAACTGTCGTGCGGATAAGCTCCATGATGAGAACGGTCTTACCGACGCCAGCACCACCGAACATGGCCGCCTTGCCACCCTGTGCGAGCGGCGCGAGAAGATCGATAATCTTAATCCCTGTCATACAGGGTGCAGGCTTCGCTGCCTGTGCGGATAGTTTCGGGGCTTTCCCATGGATGGGCTTATACGGAACCTCGGTACCGAAAGGCCCGCCATGATCTATTGGATCGCCGACAACGTTGATGATCCGTCCGAGCACAGCCGGCCCGGTCGGCACTCGTATGGCCTCTCCGGTATCGCGCACGACGACACCGCATCGGAGACCGGCGGTTTCCTGCATGGCAACACTGCGAATTGTCCGGCGGCTGAGATGCTGTTGAACCTCCACGATTAATTTGTGCGGGCCATCCCAGCCGATCTCAAGCGCATTGTTGATCAGGGGAAGGTCCCCCTCGGGAAAAGTGATATCCACGACCGACCCGCTGATCCGACTGACTTTGCCAAAGCGAGTGTCGCTGTCATCACCATGTGGCGAGCCGGGGCCGGCCTTGCTGTCCCCTTTGCCGCCTGTCATCGTCGCCATAGTGCGTTCGTCCTCCAACGACTTGGCCTACCGTAAAAGCAGAATAGCCCTTCTCGTCACATTTGCATTGATTGCACTATAAAATATTCAGGTTCCGGCTCATTGATATCGATCAATTTACCGAAAACGAAAGTCAGTCAGACCGTGGTTAATTCCGACGCCGTTTGGTTGAATCGTTCTTGCGCTGGCCCTTGGTGCGGTAGGCCGATTTGCCGCGTTTCTTGGCGTCCACCGCGCGCAGGCGGGCGGCCAGGCGCTTCGGGCCGATGGGTTCAGGCTGTGCGATGCCCAGATCGACCTGTTCCAGTCGCTTGATCTCATCGCGCAGCCGCGCCGCTTCCTCGAACTCCAGATCAGCCGCCGCAGTATGCATCCGCTTGTGGAGATGGTCGATATGGGCCTTGAGGTTATTGCCCACCATGTGCAGCGTTTCATCGTCGCCTGTGTCGACGGTGTAGTGATCGTGCTCATAGACGCTGCCCAGGATATCGCCGATTTCCTTGCGGATGCTTTCCGGCGTGATGCCGTTGGCGGCGTTGAAGGCCTGTTGCTTTTCGCGCCGCCGGTTGGTCTCGCCGAGCGCGTAAGTCAGCGACTTGGTCATGGTATCGGCATAGAGAATAACGCGGCCATCGATGTTGCGCGCGGCGCGGCCAATGGTCTGGACCAGCGACGTGGCCGAGCGCAGGAAGCCTTCCTTGTCGGCATCCAAGATCGCCACCAGGGCGCATTCCGGTATATCGAGCCCCTCGCGCAGCAGATTGATGCCGATCAGAATGTCAAACGTGCCGAGCCGCAAATCGCGGATGATTTCGATGCGCTCCAGCGTGTCGATATCGGAATGCAGGTAGCGCACGCGAAGTCCGGCTTCCTGCATATATTCAGTTAGATCTTCCGACATCCGCTTGGTCAGGGTTGTCACCAGCACCCGCTGGCTTTTTAGCGCGCATTCTCGGCATTCATAGAGAAGATCGTCCACCTGATTTTCCACCGGCCGGATGATGCAGACCGGATCGATCAGTCCGGTGGGGCGGATCACCTGCTCGACAAAGGCGCCGCCGGTACGTTCCATCTCCCACGGGCCCGGTGTGGCGGACACAAACACGGTCTGCGGCCGCATTCGATCCCATTCCTCGAACTTCAGGGGCCGGTTGTCGATGCAGCTGGGCAGGCGGAAGCCGAAATCGGCCAGGGTCGATTTGCGGGCGAAGTCGCCGCGGTACATGCCGCCCAACTGCGGCACGGTGACATGGCTTTCATCGACGATCAGCAGCGCGTCTTCCGGCAGATATTCGAACAGGGTCGGCGGCGGTTCACCGGGCGCCCGTCCGGTGAGGTAGCGAGAATAATTCTCGATCCCGGCACAGTGACCGGCGGTCTCCATCATTTCCAGATCGAAGACTGTCCGCTGTTCGAGGCGCTGGGCTTCCAGCAGTTTGTTGGCGGCATAGAATTCTTCGAGCCGCAGCTTGAGATCGCGGCGGATGCCCTTGGCGGCTTGCTGCAGGGTCGGTCGCGGTGTGACGTAATGGCTGTTGGGGTAGATCGTGACCTGTTCCAACTCGCCGGTCTTGGCGCCGGTCAGCGGATCGAATTCATGGATCGATTCGATTTCGTCGCCGAACAGCGACAGCCGCCAGGCGCGGTCCTCGTAATGGACCGGAAAAATTTCCACCAGATCGCCGCGCACCCGGAAGGCGCCGCGGGTAAAGTTGGTGTCGTTCCGCCGGTATTGCAGCTCGACGAAACGATGCAGCAGCGACTCACGGTTCTGCTTGCCGCCTTTTGCGAGTCTGATCGTCATCTCCGAGTAGGTCTCGACCGAGCCTATACCGTAAATGCACGACACCGAGGCGACGATGATGACGTCGCGCCGTTCCAGCAGCGCGCGGGTCGCGGCATGGCGCATGCGATCGATCTGCTCGTTGATCGACGCGTCCTTCTCGATGAAGGTATCGGTGCGGGGCACATAGGCCTCGGGCTGGTAATAATCGTAATAGGAGACGAAATATTCCACCGCGTTGGTGGGGAAAAACGATTTCATCTCCCCATATAGCTGGGCCGCCAGCGTCTTGTTCGGCGCCAATATCAGCGCCGGCCGCCCCAGATCGCGAATGACATGGGCGATGGTAAAGGTTTTTCCCGACCCCGTGACGCCCAGCAGCACCTGGTCCCGCTCGCCCGCGCGGAGCCCGGCTTCAAGCTGTCTGATCGCTTCCGGCTGATCGCCGGCGGGCTCAAAGACGGCTTCGAGCCCGAATTCGGCGGCGGCGCCGGTCGCGGGGCGTTCCTCAAGGACGGTGTTCATGGGGCTATATATAGGCTCTTGCCGGGGATCTTTTCCAGAGGCATGGTTCCCACTCTATAATGGAGGCCCACCGCCCATGAGCCAGACCGTCGCCCGCCTGTTGGCGGACAGCCTGGAGGCGCACGATGTCGACCGTATCTTCTGCGTGCCCGGCGAAAGTTATGTGGGGCTTACCAGCGCCCTGATAGACCGCAATTCGCTGCAGCTTGTGGTCTGCCGGCATGAGGCGGGCGCCGGGTTCATGGCCGTCGCGGATGGCCGGCTGCGTAGCCGGGCAGGGGTCGCCATCGTGTCGCGGGGGCCGGGTCTGGCCAACGCCATGGTGGCGCTTCATTCCGCCTATCACGACGCGACACCCATGGTCCTACTGATCGGCCATGTGGAGCGCCGCGATGTGGGCCGCCAGGCCCTGCAGGAGCAAAACTATTCCCGGTTGTTGGCTGACGTTACGAAGCTGGTGATCGAAATCATCGATCCCGATCAGGCGTCGGAAGCCATCGCGCGGGCGTTTCACACGGCCGAAAGCGGCACGCCGGGGCCGGTCGCGGTCATTCTGCCGGAGGATATTTTCGACGAGCAAACCGAGGCGGTGCTTGATCAACCGCGTGCCCGGGTCATGTCCGCACCGCGTGAGGTGGATCTCGATCGGTTCGCCGACCTGCTTGCGGCGGCGGAACGACCGCTCATTCTGGTCGGTGGCGCGTTACTGGCCGATGCCGTGGCGGATGAGCGGGTGTTTGCCGAGCTGGCAAGATTGTCCGAGGAATGGGTGCTGCCCATTTGCCCGACGCATCGCCGGCCACAGCTTTTCGATTCCGCTCATCCTCATTACGGCGGGTATATGGGCATCAGGGTCCCGCCGGCGCAGATCGGGGAAATGAAGCGGGCCGATCTGATGGTAGCCCTTGGCGAACGGCTCACGGATCCGGTCAGCCAGTCCTACAGTTTCCCAACCGCGCCGCAGCCCCAATTGCCGCTGGTCCATGTCTGGCCCGACGCCAATGAGGTAGGGCGTGTCTGGCGGCCGGATCTCGGCATCCCGGCCAGCCCTGCCGAGGTCATCCGCGCCCTGTTGCGGCGCGGCGCGCCAAGGGAAGCGGAAAAGCGCCGCTCCTGGGTCGCCGGGCTGCACGACATTCATCGCGGCGTGATGGCCAGGGAGTGGGAGCCGGCTCCCGACGGGGTAAATTTCGCGGCTGTTGTTTGTGAGGTGGCAAAGCATCTGGCGCCCGACGCCACGGTTACCACCGATGCCGGAAATTTCGCCAGCTACATTCACCGTTATCTGGACTTTGGACAACGCAATGTCTTTCTGTCATCGGTGGTCGGCGCCATGGGTTCCGGCATGCCCATGGCCGTCGCGGCCGCGTTGCGCCGGCCGGGCACGCAAATCGTCGCCTTTCTCGGCGATGGCGGGGCTTTAATGACGGGCAACGAGATCGCGACCGCGCTGCAGTATGGCGTCAATCCCATCGTGTTCATCGCCGATAATGCCATGTACGGCACCATCGGCATGCATTCCTATGTGCGCTATCCCGATCGGCCTTTCATGGAGGGGACACGTTTGACCAACCCCGATTTTGCCGCTTGGGCGGGCGCCTTTGGGGCGGAAGCGATCACCATTCGAGAGGAGTCCGAAATTGCCGCTGCGGTCGCCCAGGCCTTCGCTGGCCGGACCAAGCCGGTGGTGGTGCATTGCCTGACATCGGCCTTGCAGATGAGCGCCTGGCGCCGCTATACCGGCGGTGACACCCTTCGATAGGTATTAGGGGCCCTCAGCCCTTGCCCAATGAATCGAGCGCGGCCGTAAACCCCTTGAAGGAAATGGGCACCTGGATGACCCGCTTCCTGAGGGTGTGAATTTCGATCGATCCGGCGTTGGCCTTCTTCATCGCGGCGATTATATCCGGCAGCAGGGGCACTTTCGCGCTGCACCCGATTTGGAGACATGACTGGATAGCGACCTGGACCGGTTCGATTCCCGGGACAACGAGTTTGAAGCCGGGCGGCAGAAAGGTCCCTAGCGCTAGCGGCACCTGAAGGAGCATCAGGGGTTTCTTGTCCGGACCCGACAACCCAACGGTCATCGCCAGAAGCGCACGCTTCTGCTCGTCCTTGGTGTGAACAACCGTTTGCAACAGCAAACATGTCTGCTGTGTGGCGCCCGGTCGCGTGTCACAGCGCTGTATCCAGTCGCCAAATTTTTTTGTTGGAACGTCTTTTGGCGGCAGGGGCGGGAGCTTGAGGGGCGAGAGGTTTTCGCCAGTGGCAATTGGTTTCTCGGCTGCCGGTAGTCGTTGCGCCGGTGCCGTCGTCGCGGTGAGTCCGATGCTGGCTATCGCGAGCATACTGGCCCAACCTAAAGGTCTGCACCGGGAGCGGTTTGGGGTCATATCAAATCTTTCTGGTCAAATCTTTAGGGCCTAGTAGTCTGCATCATCTAAATTACTGGTTTATTCGGACGAAGGTTGCCAGGGGAATCGGTTGG
>JAQBTY010000167.1 GCA_027624735.1 Pseudomonadota bacterium
TGGACATTACCTCTCACTACCCTTCAAAGGCAGAGCGGGTTCACCGGGCGCTTACGATTTAACGGCATTGAGGAAAAGGTTGTCGGCGATATGGCAAAATGGATGTTGGCGCATCAATAAAAAATGATCGCCTCAATCTCCCGTCGTCCTCCGCCAGGCACGCAAGGGGGCTTTTCCTCAGAAATGTCATTCCTGATGGGTTCCGCGGAGTTACAACGCCGCCAGTCGTTCCAGGGCCTCTTTCAGCTTGTTCCTCGAGAGATTGAAATCGGCCAGACGCTCGCGGTTTTCCTCGACCACTTCAACCGGTGCACGGGAGACGAATTTTTCGTTCCCGAGCTTTTTCTCAACCGTAAGTATCTCACCGTCGAACTTCGCGATTTCACGCTGAAGCCGGGCGGTTTCCTGGGCGATGTCGATTACATCGCCAAGCGGCAGAAAATAGGTCGCTTCATCCAGCACAAGCTGAACGGCGCCCTTTGGCGTGCCTTCGGCGGCCGCGATGTCTTCGACACGGGCGAGCCGTCCGATCAAGCCGGCCTGTCTCTCCAATCTCGCGCTGGTGTCGGTATTGGCGCCCCGAACCAGCAACCGTGTTTTCGCCTTCGCCGGAACGTTCATCTCGGACCGGACGGCGCGGATTTCAGAAATAAGACGGATCAGCCAATCCATTTCACCGGCTGCCTCAGGCGCTTCCAGAGCCGGCGACAGAACCGGCCAAGAGTCGGATATGAGCGGTGTCGCACGACCCGCCTCAGGGGCCAACTGTTCCCATAGCTCCTCGGTTACAAAAGGTGCGAAGGGATGCAGCACATGGAGTATCTGATCGAGCACCCATGCGGCCGTCGCTCGGGTTTCCGCCTTGGCCGCTTCGTTATCGCCCATCAGGATAGGTTTGGTGAATTCCAGGTACCAGTCACAGAAACTATGCCAGGTAAATTGGTAGACCGCGTTGGCGGCATCGTTGAAGCGATAATCCTCGACCGACTGCGCGATCAGGCGTTCGGCATGGACCAAAGCGCCGACGATCCATCGATTGACCGTCTGCGTGCAACCGGCGGGGTCGAAACCCGATACCGACACGCACTCATTGATCTCAGCATAGCGGGCGGCGTTCCACAGCTTGGTGATGAAGTTGCGGTAGCCCTCGATGCGGCCGGTGGACAGCTTGATGTCGCGCCCCTGGGCCGCCATGGCGGTCAGGGTGAAGCGCAGCGCATCGGCGCCGTACTGGTCGATCAGGTTGAGCGGATCCAGAACGTTACCCTTGCTCTTGGACATTTTCTGGCCCTGTTCGTCACGCACCAGGGCGTGAATATAGACCGTGTGGAACGGCACCTGCTGTTTGAAGTGCAGCCCCATCATCATCATACGGGCGACCCAGAAAAAGATAATGTCGAAGCCGGTCACCAGAACGTCAGTCGGGTAGTACCGCGCGACCTCCGGTGTCTCGTCAGGCCAGCCGAGGGTGGAAAATGGCCAAAGAGCGGACGAAAACCAGGTGTCGAGCACGTCTTCATCCCGGACCAGTTCGGTTTTTTTGCCGTAATGCTGTTCGGCCGCCCTTACTGCCTCCGCTTCGGTTTCTTCGACAAAGACGCGGCCGTCGGGTGCGTACCAGGCTGGAATTTGGTGACCCCACCATATCTGGCGAGAAATGCACCAGGGCTGAATGTTGCGCATCCATTCAAAATAGGTGTTTTCCCAATGGCGCGGCACGAATTTGGTGGTTCCCTGCTCCACCGCCCTGATCGCCGGCTGGGCCATGGTCTTGGCGTCCACATACCATTGATCGGTCAGTCGCGGTTCGATGACAACACCGGACCGGTCGCCATAGGGGACCGTCATGGGATTATCTTCGATTTTCTCCAGCAGGCCCAGCGCCTCCATTTCGGCGACGACCATGTCGCGCACCGTGAAGCGGTCGAGGCCGCGGTACTTTTCCGGCACGTTGTCGTTCAGGTTCGCCGACATATCGAATACGTTGATGACTTCAAGGTCGTGGCGCCGGCCGACTTCGAAATCGTTGAAATCATGGCCCGGCGTGATCTTGACCGCGCCGCTGCCCTTCTCGGGGTCGCTGTATTCATCGGCGACAATGGGGATCACACGGCCGACCAGCGGCAGAACAATCATTTTACCGACCAGGTCGGCATACCGTTCATCATCGGGATGCACCGCGATACCGGTATCGCCAAGCATGGTTTCCGGCCGGGTGGTCGCGACCGTTATGGTCCGCGTTCCATCTTCCTGCAGGGGATATTTGAAATACCAGAGCTTGCCCACCGTCTCCCGCTGTTCGACTTCGAGGTCGGAAATCGCGGTATGAAACTTCGGATCCCAATTGACCAGGCGTTGATCGCGGTAGATCAGCCCTTCCTTGTGCAGGGCGACGAACACCTTGCGGACGGCGCGCGACAGGCCATCATCCATGGTAAAGCGCTCGCGCGCCCAGTCGCAGCTAGCCCCCAGGCGGCGCAGCTGGCCCGTGATCGTGCCGCCGGATTCCGCTTTCCACTTCCAGACCTTGTCGATAAAGGCCTCGCGCTCGATCAGGGTGCGGTTTTGCCCCTGGGGCGGCCGTCCCCGGTTAAGTTCGATGCCTTCTTCCGCCAGTTGGCGTTCGACCACCATCTGGGTCGCGATACCAGCGTGATCCATACCCGGCTGCCACAGCGCATCGCGTCCCCGCATACGATTGAACCGGATCAGAATGTCCTGCAGCGTATTATTGAGCGCGTGCCCCATATGGAGGCTGCCGGTGACGTTAGGCGGCGGAATTACAATCGTATAGGGCCGTTCTTCATCGGGCGGCGTCTCGCCGCGCGACAGGCGGCATCCGAACGCCCCGGTTTTTTCCCATTCGGCGTAATGCCTGGCTTCAACCTCGGCGGGATTATAGTTCTTTTCCATTACCCAACGAACCCTGTGTCATTTGCGGCGCGACCGCCATGGAGCGATGCGACGGAGGTTATAAATCGGGAGTTGGCATCGCCGTCAAGCTTCATCGGATTCAACCTCCATCGAGGGAAGCCGATGTCCGAAAAATCAATCGTCTTCGGCGTGACGGGCCAGACGTTCGATTTCCCGGCGAACCAGACGTTCGGTCAAGGCAGGCAGGTTATCATCCAGCCAGTCCTTGACAATCGGCCGCATGACCTCCTTGACGAGATCCTCAATCGTGCGGTTGCCATCGCCAAGAACACTGCCGCCATGAGCCCGGTCAACGGCGGCAATCAGGCCGGACAGCATGCCGGTGGTGGTGGCGGCGGTTTGGGCCGCGAGCAGCCCGCTATCGAGAGGCTGGGCGGCCACTGGCGCCGCTACTGCCTCTGGAGCCGGTTCTACGGCTGCTTCTTCTGTTTCCCGAAGTTCGAGTTCTTCCTCTTGAGAGGCCTCATTAAGAACATCGTCAATGGAAAGCTCTTCTTCAACCGCCTCTTCCGCGGGCTCCTCAACACTCTCTTCCGGCGCTGGAGCAGCCTCCGCTTCGGGTTCCTCGGCGACTTCCGTCAGCTCGAGGACGTCATCGGACGTGTCCGCGGCTGACGATTCCTCCGGCTTTGCGTCCGGATCGTCATCTTCGGATATAATCCGCCTGATGGAGGCAAGGATTTCTTCCATCGAAGGTTCTTGTTGTGTATTTGCGTCACTCATACGGCCATTTTCCGCTTTTAGCGGTACACCAACTCCCGCTTATCGCGGTACAGGTGACTAAATATGGTTAGGTAGGTATGAAAAAAAGAATAACGTAGATAATCGTCCGCGCACAATGGTTTATGGCCTATTTGTCATCGATGCCCCATCCAAACCACTTATATCGCACCTGTTTGTAGTAGGCGGTGAAATCATATGTAGGCACCCCGAGGTTCAACTGGGCCGCCTGCAGGGTGCCAATCCGGCGGCGAACATCGAAGGAAGCAACCACTTCATCACGCTGCGCTCGAACCAGACTGACCCGCGCCGTTAGTAATTCCTGTTCCGCATCCAGCACGTCAAGCACGGTCCTCGAACCGACCTGAGCTTCCTGACGGACGCCTTCCAGGGCGATCGAGCCGGCCCGAACTTCCGAACCGAACGCCTTAATCTGCGCCGCCACCGTCTGATACCCTTCCCAAGCCGAAATCACCACGGCGATGGCGCTGCGGATGGCAGCATCCAATTCCTTGCGGCGCTGACTATGAGTCTGTTTCGCCGCCCGTATACGCGCGCTGACGCCGCCCGCCTGATACAGCGGAACACTGAACCGCGCGGTAACAGTCTGGGTATCGCTGCGGCTGTCAGTCGAGGACGTGTCGTTTCGCCGCTTGGCCTCTCCCTCCAAATCGACGGTCGGGAACAGTTCACTGGTTATCACCTTGACACCCGCGGCGGCCGATCTTTCGTCGAAACGCGAGGCCAGCACCTCCGGGCTGTTGGTGCGCGCCTGGTTGATCGCGTCCTCCCGATTGGGCGGCAGCTTGCCGAGGGATTTTGCCGGTTCCAACGTTCCCGGAAAGTCGCCGATAACATTGCGATACACGGCCCGAGATTGAGCAAGATCGCCCTCGGACTGAATCCGGTCCGCCGTCGCACGTGCAAGACGCGATTCCGCCTGCGCAACATCGGTCCGCGTCACCTCTCCAACCTGAAACCGGTCACGGGTTGCTTCCAGCTGGCGGCGCAAAACCCGTTCATTGTTCTGGTTTAACCGAAGAACCGCCTCATCCCGCTGGACATCCACATAGGCCGTGCCGGCATCGAGCATGACCTGTTGTTCGGTGGTGGCCAGTCTCGCGCGTTCCGCCAGAACATCCTGTTCGGCGCGTAAGGTCGTGGAGCGTGTTCGACCACCCTGAAATAAATTCTGATCGAGGGTCACTGCCGCCGTTCTTGGCGTCCTATTTTGCGACCCGCTGCCGCTGTTTGATCCACCTGTAGAAGAACTATGGACTTTCCCAATGTCATAATTCAGTGAAACCGTGGGACGCCAACCGCTCAGCGCCTCGGGAATTCCCTCGTCCACGGCCCGCAATTTTGCGCGCGCGGCAAGCAGGGTCGGATTATTCTGATACGCCTTGGCCAGGGCTTCCTCGAGGGTTTCCGCCTGAGCCAGGGGTCCAGCCGCGACGAGAGACATAAGCGCTGCCAGGAAAGCCACCGGTGTAACGGGCAGTCTCGACCCGAAAGCCGACATTCCGATTGGTTTAAATCTGTTCAAAACACAAATCCCATCTTGGGTTCGAACCCCGGCAGCCGTGGAACCGACGCGTCGAATAGCTCTCTATGTGACACCGCGCCATGACGCTTAATCATCAATATCGCTTTCCCCTGGCCTTTGCCATCGTCGATGATAGCAGCCAGCCGGCCCCCTTCGGTCAATTGATCCGTCAAGGCAGGCGGAACGCTGGCTATGGCGCCTCCGACAACGACTATTATGTCGTAAGGACCCTGCGTCGCATATCCCTCGGTTAGCGGCGCCTCGACAACAATCGCATTATCCGCCGCAAGCTCCGTCAACAAATCGTTCGCGCGGACTGCAAGCTCGTGGTTTTCTTCAAGCGCGACCACCGTGTCAGCAAGACCCGAGAGTATGGCGCTCGAATATCCCGTACCACAACCGACATCCAGGACAATCTCACTCGGCCCTATCGCCAGTTCCTGGAGCATTCTGGCCAATACCATGGGCGCCACGAGGTAACGCCCATTTCCGATAGGCACATCTTCATCCACATAGGCGATCGACTGCACCGAAGGTTCGACAAACAGGTCGCGCGGCACGGTTTCAAACCGCGCGACCAATGCTTCGTCGACCACCTTATTGGTGCGAAGCTGGCAGTCCACCATGTTCTGGCGCGCCCTGGAAAAATTGGCCATGCATCAACCCGGATGTCAAAAGAAACAGTTTCAGAAGTTTCTCCGTCGGACTTTATACAGTTTGTGCCGACTCAGAACAATTGCCTCATCCATACAGCACCACCGCTTGACCGCGGGCAGTCACCCAGCCTAATAAAGCGCTCACAAACACAGCCTGACGCCACATCCGTATCCCGGCCCGGTGGGAGAGAGGCTATCCAGAGGATTGCAAATCCTTGCACGCCGGTTCGAATCCGGCCCGGGCCTCCACCTCTGTTTTGAGGCATTGATTTATAAGGCATTTTTGCCTCTTTTTGACCCACTGGCTTCCACCGCGTTAAAAAGTGGGTCACTTTCGTCCACCTTTCGTTCCGGGACGACGTTGTGCAGGTACTCGTCGGAGAGCCGCATGTCATCGACTTCCCTGGTGTAGACATCGGCCTGCTTCAGGACGCGCCAGCCATAGATCGACATCAAGGCATGCGCCGGTGTCCCGTTATTCGCCGCGATCGTCGCGCCGGCTTTCCGCAGTCCGTGACCCGAGCAATGTGGCAGTCCGGCCATCTCGCACTGGCGCTTGAACCAATTGCCGAACGACTTCGCCGTCGAGTAGGGCTTGCCGTGTTCCGTCACCAGGTAGTTCAGGTGCCCGGACGGCGTCGCGTCGATGATGGCGCGCAATTCGGGCAGGATGAGGAGCCTCCGCCTCTTCGGATTGTTCTTGCGCCCTTTGAACTCCGTGAAGTGCAGCCGCCCCTCACGTTCCATCTGCGGGCCTAACAGGATGGCATCGCTCGTCCGAACGCCGGTGTAGGCCATCAACGCCTCCGCCAGCCGCGCCTTGCTGCCGACCGGGTGACGGTCCTCGAACTGGAAGACTTCTTCCACCGTCCATGTGTGATGCCCCTCTGAGGCCGTCTTGATGCGCTTCACGTCGCGCGCAGGATTATGGTCAGCGTGTTTCACGTCAGGTTGACTGGCCCAGCCATAAAGAGCGCGCAGCAACTTGAGCAGGTTGTTCGCCGCCTCGGGCGCCCCTGCCCTCACCTTCTCGTCAATGAACACTTTGATGTGGGTCGCCTGCAGATCCTTGTATGGCTTATCGCCATGCCGCTCGCTGAAGGCGTCGAGCATCCGGCGGCGGACCTGCCGGGTGGATTGTTCCAGCATGCTATACTCGGACGACAGGTAATAGCCTTGGATCAGCCAGCGCATCGACCCGGGTGCGACCTGCTTCGGTCCCTTCACGATCGGCGCCTTGCCGTTCAGCAGTTTCAGATATTCCGCCCGGAACGCATCGACGGACGACCAGTCGCGAATCCGCTGCTTGCGACCATTGCGACGCAGGAACGCGCGCACGTTGTCGTTCTTGTCTACATCGCAGTAAACGTATTTCCACTCGCGCCCGCTTGTGTCGATCGTCACGCCATCATCGAGTTTGATCCTCATCCGATCACCTCATCCCACTGGTTCACTTCCACATCGCCGGGCAGATCATCGAACGCCGCATCGAGTTGCAAGCGGTCCCACAAGACGCACCCGTCGACCCGCCTCGGCTTCGGCATCCTGCCATCCTTCACCATGTCATCAAACTTGGTCGATCCCACCCCGACATACGCAGCCGCATGCTCGCGCCTCAAACCACGCGGCATAAACGGCAGGATGTCGGAACGGGTGGCCATCAGGCGGCCTCGATAGCCTCGACCGGGCCGAGGAACTGCACCATCCAGCCTATGATATGGCCGTGCATGGACAGAATCTTTTCGCGGCCAAGATACTCCCGCACGCCATCATCGCCGAACAGCATCCATTCGGAAGTTATGTCGCCGTCCTCGTCCGGCTCGTTCTGCAAAAACTCCAACAGGACGCCAGGATTGCCGTCTAGCTTCGCCATCAGCCCCCTGAGATCCAGATGGCTCGCCCATGGGGAAATGTCTCGGCGCCAGTTGTGGATCATGCCTGTGAGAACTTCGCGAAGAGTGCCAACATCCTCAGGGAGTTGGTTTATTACCGTCATCCCCTGTGAGTTGCTGACCTGATTTGAAACGAGGCGCATGTCCCCGAACCGCTTGACGGCCTCCACGGTGTCGGTCGCCGCGTCCGCGCAGAGCAGAGACAAGATGAGATTGGCGCAATGCTCTTCGTTCACGGGTTCCGCCACTCTGTCGCCCACCCGTCGAGCGATCGGATAGAGGTTCGCGATGCGTAGCTGCCCGAGCCTTTGCATAAGGTCTTTTCTGGAAATGCCGGGAATCCGGTTATCCATCAGGAAGTCGATAATCTCAGAGCCTTTTTTCATGTCGCGGCCATTTAGTAAAAAATAATGTTCGCTAATTATCTTTCATCTGTTATCATAAGGCAACAAAAAAAATGCATGTGCCCGTCCCGCGCGCGCGTGGAGCCAGCCTAAGCGGACCTATTACCCATGTGGGTAAAATGTCCGTCCCGCGCGCGCGCGGAGCCAGCGGCTTTCAGGGTCGCAAGTTGCGACTGTGATTTTCTGTCTCCACCTTGGCCGCTACGCTCACCAGACTCCGCCATTTTTTTCAATTCCCAAATCAGCCAACGTGTCTAAACCGGTCGCAACTTGCGACTGGTTTTCCGTGGGGCGACCGTCTCACCCCACCACCGGACAAAAAAACAGATGCGACATTTGCCGCAGAGCCAGAACCAGAACCCGCAGAAAACAGCCATTCAGAAATAGACACTGCGACAAATGTCGCACCCGACGTTTTTCCGGGCATGTTGCTGCGTAATTCCGGTATGGTCTTCTGCTTCCTTGCGGGAAAAAGAACGCTGATCGGCGTTGTTTTTATTTCCCCTGCCTGCCCCGTGCCTGATGCCAACCGTCTCCTCCCACCACCGGACAAATTCGGCTTGGTCTTTGAGACGTTGCCGCCATTTGGAAACCTGCTGGTGGGTAATGCCTGTTTGTGACTCTGCTTCGACACGGGGCAACCAAGAACGCTGATCGGCGTTTTTGATTCTATCGCCACCATGACCCTTGCCAACCGTCTCATCCCACCACCTGACAAAAAAACAGATGCGGAACAAAAAGTCTCGGACTAAAAAAGTTGCGTCACGTAACGCCGCCTGGGTCGCCGTACAGCGCCCTCAAGGTGTTTCTGGTAGGGTGGGGTATCCAAGGTGCGAGATGCGCCTGTGCGGGGCTATTTCCCGGCCCGGCAAAGTCAATTCGCGCCGTACAGGGCGAATTGAAATGACCGCCATTGACGAGAACTTGCAGCGGTCGGACCTGTCGCCAGCAATCGCGGCTCTGTCGAAGATGATTTGTCGGATTTTGGCAAGTCTGCCATTTTCCGACAAATCTCACTCACTGTTGCCTTGCCGCCGACCGAAAGCGCAGTAAGGCGCAGAAGGGTATCCCAAAAGAAAATAAGGAACGTGTGAGCACTAGTGTTCCGCCCGAAACGAATGATTCCCATAAGGCGGATTTGATGCGAATCTGTGGGTATGG
>JAQBTY010000168.1 GCA_027624735.1 Pseudomonadota bacterium
CCGCCGAAGGGCGGGGTCCGCCGTTGCATTTCGATCAACGCACTTTTCCGCAGAACCGGCAGTTTAGCCAATGCCGCACGATCGGTAATGGCGGCGGGGTCGACACCGGCCAGCGCCGTGGAGAAATAGGGAGCGCGCGCCGTGGCGTGCGCGATCTGTCCGCGCAAGGCCGCGAACAATTCCGCTTCGCGCGCTTCCGGTTCACGCGTTTCCTGGCTGTCGAAATTGGCGGAGTCGGGCATGGTTGCGCCTTACGGGTAAGCGGCTAACGCTGAACCTAAGCGAGCCAGCGTTTGCGCCGGCGGTAATGCTTGGCGTCGCGATAGCTACGCCGGCCGGCGGTCGAAAGTCCGAGATAGAATTCTTTGACGTCCTCGTTGCCGCGCAGCGCCTCGGCGTCGCCGTCGAGCACGACACGTCCATTTTCCAGAATATATCCGTAGTCGGCGTGCCGCAGGGCAATGTTGGTGTTTTGCTCGGCCAACAAAAAAGTCACCCCTTCCTGCTTGTTGAGCTGGTCGACGATCTCGAAAATCTCTTCGACCAATTGCGGCGCCAGACCCATCGAAGGCTCGTCGAGCAAGATCATGCGCGGCCGCGCCATCAGCGCCCGGCCGATCGCGATCATCTGCTGCTCGCCCCCCGATGTATAGCCGGCTTGCGAACGAAACCGCTCCTTCAGCCGCGGGAAATAGCCATAAACCATTTCCAGGTCGCGGCGTATGTCCGCTGAATTCTTGCGGGTGTAGGCCCCGGTGAGAAGATTATCGTCGACCGTCAGGTGTTCGAAACAATGACGCCCCTCCATCACCTGGACGACGCCCCGCTTCACCAGGGCATCGGGCATCAGGGTATCGACCCGTTCGCCGTTATAAATGATGGCGCCTTTGGTCACTTCGCCCCGTTCGCCGCGCAGCAGGTTCGAGATCGCCTTCAGCGTTGTCGTCTTGCCGGCGCCGTTGGCGCCCAATAGCGCGACTATGCCGCCCTCGGGAACCGACAGGGACACACCCTTCAACACCAGAATCACGTGATCGTAGATGACTTCGATATTGTTGACGTCGAGCAATGGCGGCGGCGGATCCGCCGACGGCTGAGGTTCATTGGTATCGGGAACAACGGTCACAATTGGAAATTCCTGTAGCAAAAATGCGCACCGCCGGTCCGCAACAGCGGACCGGCGAACGCACGGATTTTACGCTCAGCTCGCTTTCGCGCAGTCGCGCACTTCAAGCTGACGGTCGGCTGCCAGCTGCTTGGCTTCCGATTCAATCAACGGACGCACGATCTCGCGCATCGGCGAAATCCAGTCGGAATGACGCTGCCATTTCGCACCATCCCACCGCTTCAGATACATCGGGCCGTTACCCTCATGATCGGAGCAGCTAACATTGATCGGTTTCGAAAATGCCGGCAGGCCAAGTTCGCCGAGACGCGCTTCGGTGACCTTGAGATGCTCAAGTCCCCACCGCATCTCTTCGCCCGTAATCGCCCGATTGCCGTACTTCGCTTGCGCCGTACGAATGGCTTCAACGATCAGAACCGCGTTGAAGACGCCGCGGTTGTACAGCGATTCGCCAACCTGGCTTTCAGGCGTTTGCGATCCATCTTTGCCGACGATCTCCTTTAGGAGCGTCTGGATCAGAGGGAAATCGGTGCCGACTCCATGGAAATCGCCAGCCAGATAACCCGTCGCCTTGGCGCCCTGATCGCGGACATCGGACTCGTTGCCCGACCACCACACACCGAGGAAGCGATCCATCGGATAGTCGACGTCGACAGCGCCCTTGATGGCGGTCGGGTTCATCGCACCCCACCCCCACATCAACAGCCAATCCGGCGCGTCATCGTCGATTTTTTCCCAAGTCGACCGCTGGTCCTGCATGGTCTTCGGCGGAACCGGGTAGAGCAACAGCTCGTAATCGAATTTACTGGCCAGTTTCTCCAACGTCGGGATCGGCTCTTTGCCGTAGGGATGATCGAGATGGATGAGCCCGATCTTCTTACCCTTGAGCTTGTCCTCGCCGCCTTCCTGTTGTCCGATATAGCGGATAAACGCCGACGCTTGGCTCCAATAGGTCGTCGGAAAATTGAAGACCCAGGGGAAAACGCTGCCATCGGCCGCCGGCGTCAGACCATAGCCCATCGAGAGAACCGGGATCTTATCTTCGATCGTCTTTGGGATAATGGCGTTGGTGATGCCGGTCGAATACGGATTGACGACGATCGGGTTTTTCGATTTCAAGCGTTCGTAACACTCGACGCCGACGTCGGTCTTATAACCGGTCTCGCATTCTTCGACGTCGATCTTGACGCCATTCACGCCGCCGTTCTTGTTCACATAACTAAAATAGTCGGACAAGCCATTGGCGACCGGTGTGCCGGAATCGGCGAATGCGCCGGTCCGGTAGGTCAATAACGGCACGTAGACGCTCTCCTGCGCGACCGCAGGGGTCGCCATCGGTGCGGATAGCGCTGCCGCCATGACCGCTGTCATTAGAATTTTCTTCATCTCGAGCTTCCTCTCTTTCCCTCCAGTTATCCGGCGCCGCGCGATAAATCCGTTCGCGGGCCGGCGGTATCCTCGGCTGGGCTTTTTAATAGGGGAACGGCCACAGTCGAAGTTTCTCCTTCGCGATCTGCCACAAACGGGCCAGCCCGTTTGGTTCGACGATCAGGAAGAAAATGATCAGCACGCCGAAGATCATGAACTCCAGGTGCTTGGCAAATTCAGACGAAATGGGTAGGCCGAGCATATCGGGCAGGTTGATCAGCGCGATCGGCACCATGATGACGAAAGCCGCGCCCAGAAACGAGCCGAGGATCGAACCCAATCCGCCGATGATGATCATGAACATCACGCGGAACGACAGGTTGATGTCGAACAGGTCGGGCTCGGCGCTGTCGTAGAACAGGAACAGCATCATTGCGCCGGCGATACCGGCATAGAACGAGCTGATGGCGAACGCCAATAACTTGGTGCGCAGCGGACGGATGCCGATGATTTCGGCGGCGATGTCCATATCGCGGATCGCCATCCAGGTGCGGCCGGCGCGCGAACGGATCAAATTCTTGGCGATCACAGCCAGCACCAGGCAAATCACCAGCGCGACATAATATTTGACCATGGGCGCGGCGCCGGGCCCGGTAATCTGTACCCCAAATAGATAGCGCGGCAAGCCTTCGATGGCGGTGTTGGAATTGGTAAACCAATCGACCCGCAGAAACAGCCAATCGAGAAAGAACTGCGCCGCCAGCGTCGCCACCGCCAGATAAAAACCCTTGATGCGCAGGCTGGGCAACCCAAACAGCACGCCCACCGCCGCCGCGACAAAACCGGAAAGCACGAAGATCACGATGATATTCAGTCCCGGCATCAGCACCGCCATCTTGTAGCTGGCGACCGCGCCGACAGCCATGAACCCCCCGGTGCCGAGAGAAATCTGGCCGCAATAGCCGGTCAGGACGTTCAACCCGATCGCCGCGACCGCGAAGAACAGGAAGTTGATCATGATGATTTCGAAGAAGTAGTCGCTGGCGAATGCCGGGATCACCACAAACGCGATCAGGACCGCGAGCCATACGCCGATGCGGTCCTGCAGAATCGGGAAGATCGCCTGATCAGCGGCGTAACTGGTCTTGAATTGTCCGGCTTCGCGATACAGCACGGCGTTACACCCTTTCGATGATACGTTCGCCGAACATGCCCTGCGGCCGGAACAGCAGAACAATCAGCGCCACCAGATATCCGAACCATTGTTCGACCCCGTCGCCCATGGCGCCGCGCCAGTAAAACTCGGCCAATTTCTCGCCGACACCGATGATGACCCCGCCGAGGATCGCCCCCGGCACGCTGGTAAAGCCGCCCAGAATAAGCACCGGCAGCGCCTTCAACGCTAGAACGCTGAGACTGAATCCGGCTTGCGACTGAGCCCCCCACATGACGCCGGCGAAGATCGAGACGAAGCCCGATAACGACCACACAACAATCCAGATACGGTTGAGCGGAATACCGACCGAGAGCGCGGCCTGATTATCGTCGGCAACGGCGCGCAGCGCGCGGCCCATTTTTGAACGGTTCAGGAAGACAACAATAGCGGCGACAATCAAACCGCCAACGATTGTGGCGGTCAGATCGAGCTGATAGATGCGTATATCGCGACCAAAAAATTCCTCGCCGACGCGGAACTTATCGCCGGGAATGTACAACGCCTCGATCGGCACCGATTTCGGCTCGCCGCCGAATATGGCCTGGCCAAAGCCCTCGAGAAAAAAAGCCAGGCCGATGGTCGCCATGAACAATACAATATCGGGCTGGTTCACCAGGGGCCGCAACACCGTCCGTTCGACGCAATAGGCGAGCGCGATCATAACGGCCATCGCCAGGGCAATGGCGATAAACGCGGGAACGCCAACTTCAATAAGGCTCACAACGGTCAGCCCGGCGAACACCACCATGACCCCCTGGGCGAAGTTGAACACGCGCGACGCCTTGAAGATCAACACAAAACCCAGCGCGATCAGCGAATACATGATGCCGGCGCTGAACCCCTGGATGAGCAGTTGCACGAACCGGTCGGGCCGCTCCCCAACATCGACGAACGGCTGGTAGAACAGTCCGAGGAGGAAGTCGCCAAATATTTCCATACCCCTGCCCGCCTCCGCTCAGTCGTGGCTCACGCCGAGATAAGCCTCGATCACGGCCTGGTTGGCGCGCACCTGATCGGGCGTGCCGTCGGCGATCTTGCGGCCATAGTCGAGGACGACAACGCGATCGGATAAATCCATCACAACGCTCATATCGTGCTCGATCAGCGCGATCGTGGTGCCAAACTGTTCGTTAACGTCGAGGATGAAACGGCTCATATCCTCTTTCTCCTCGACATTCATGCCGGCCATCGGCTCGTCCAGGAGCAGCAAATCCGGTTCGGCCGCCAGCGCCCGACCCAACTCGACGCGCTTTTGCAGTCCGTAGGGCAGACGTCCCACCGGCGTTTTACGGATCGCTTCGATTTCGAGGAAATTGATGACGTCTTCGACAAAGCGCCGGTGCTGCTCCTCTTCGCGGCGGCCCCGTCCGAAATAGAAGGCCTGCTCGACCAGGCTGGCGCGCATTTTGAGCAAACGGCCGGTCATGATGTTGTCCAGCGTGCTCATGCCGCGAAACAGGGCGATATTCTGGAACGTGCGGGCAATGCCGTCGGAGGCGGCATCGTGGGGGCGCATCTGCTTACGGACTTTGCCTTTGTAGGTAATCGTGCCTTGTTGCGGATGGTAGAATCCGTTGATGACATTGAGAATCGACGATTTTCCGGCGCCGTTTGGTCCGATGATCGCGCGGATCTCGCCTTTGCGTATATCGAAACTGACATTGCTCAACGCATGAACGCCGCCAAAAGACAAAGACACGTCAGAGACTTCGAGCAGAACTTCGTCGAAGACACGCGCCGCCACGCCGGCCGGCACCTTGGCGGTCTGCACATCATCGCGGGTGTCGACGATCGCCATCGCGTTACTCGGCTGCCAATTGCGCGCCAGCGCTGACGGTCTGCACATCGCGAATGGAAAGATCGGCGGAAATCGTTCCCTTGCGGCCGTCCTCGAACGTCAATTCCGTTGTGATCTGGCAATGGTCAGCAGTTCCGTACAATGCCTCGATGACAGTCGCATATTTCTCGGCGATGAAATTTCGACGTACTTTGCGGGTCCGCGTCAACTCGCCGTCATCGGCATCAAGCTCTTTGTGGAGTACCAGGAAACGGCGAATTTGCGCGCCGACCAGGGTCGCGTCCTGCGCCAGATCGCTATTGACCTGCTCGATGTCCTTCTGGACCAAGTCGTAGACCGAGGGCAGCGCCGCCAATTCCTGGTAGCTGGAATAGGCAATGCCGCGCCGTTCCGCCCAGTTGCCGACCGCCTCGAGGTCGATATTCACGATAACCGCACAGAAATCCCGTTGATCGCCCAACGCGACGACTTCCTTGATGTGGGAAAAGAATTTCAGCTTGTTTTCAATATATTTCGGCGCGAACAAGGTGCCATCGGCAAACCGCCCGACATCCTTGGCCCGGTCGATAATCTTGAGGTGACCATCTTCGTCGATTAAGCCAGCGTCGCCGGTATGCACCCAGCCGTCGGCGGTCTTGGTTTCGGCGGTGGCCTCAGGGTTCTTGAAATACTCCTTGAACACGCCGGGGCTGCGGAACATCACCTCGCCATTTTCCGCAAGCTTGATCTCCACCCCGGGCGTCGGCACGCCGACCGTGTCCGATTTCACCTCGCCATCGGGCTGAACGGTGATGAAGACACAGGCTTCGGTCGAGCCGTACAATTGCTTCAGGTTGATGCCGAGCGAGCGGTAAAACACGAAAATCTCGGGGCCAATCGCCTCGCCCGCCGTGTAGCCGACCCGCACGCGGCTCAATCCCAACGTATTCTTGAGCGGTCCGTAAACCAGCAGGTCGCCCAGGGCGTAGAGGATACGATCGCGCAAGCCAACCGGGCGGTGGTCAAGAATATCCGAGCCCGACCGGCGCGCCACCGCCATAAAGTATTCAAACATTTTGCGTTTGATCGCGCTGGCGTCGGCGATGCGTATCATTACCGAGGTCAGAATGTTCTCAAAAATTCGCGGCGGAGCGAAAAAATAGGTCGGTCCGAGTTCGCGAAGATCGATCAGCAGCGTGTCGGAAGATTCCGGGCACGAGACGCAAAATCCAACTGCGTAGGATTGTGCGTACGAAAGCACATGGTCGCCGACCCATGCCATCGGCAGATAGGCAAGGCATTCGTCGTTCTCGTTAAGACCTTCCTGCCGCGCCGCATTAATCGACGTCAGGTAGATCGCCTCGTGGGTCAGCACGACGCCTTTCGGTCGGCCGGTCGTGCCTGACGTATAGAGTATGATCGCCGTATCGCTGCCCTTACCCTTGGCTACTTCGTCATCGAAGAAGCCAGGATTTTCGCCGTCGAAACGCCGGCCCGCCGCGATCACGTCATCCATGTTGTGAAGCAAGGCCTGCGCGTAGTTCCGCATGCCGCGTTCATCATCGTAGATAATTTTCTCGAGCGCCGGGCATTCGTCCCAGACCTGCAATAGTTTGTCGACCTGCTCCTGATTCTCGACCACGGCGAAGCGCGCCGACGCATGGTCGAGAACGAACTTCATTTCGTCGGCGACAGCGTCTTGATACATCGGAACGGGGATGCCGCCCAGTGCCTGCACGGCAGCCATCGTCCAGTACAGGCGGGGCCGGTTATCGCCGACGATGGCAACCGATTCGCCGCGGCGCAAACCCAGCGACGCCAGGCCGCAGGCCAGCGCCCGGACTTCGACGGCGACTTGCGCCCATGTCGACGATTGCCAAATGCCATAGTTTTTTTCGCGCATCGCCGGGCGTGAGCCGCGCACGGCAGCGTGTCGCTTCAACAGTTTTGGAAACGTGTCGAACGCCGGATCGATCGAGGCGCCCGGCGCAGACAGCGTTACGCGGTCCGTCGCCCCGCCGGCTTGGCCCTCGTTCATTACACTCCCTAACCCCCTGCTTGTTAATTCAACCGACATTCCCCGGATGGACGGGTATCGAGGCCTGATATTGGACCGTTTGGGCTTTTCCGACAAGACGAACCGCCGCCGCGGTGAGCCGGGCTCTCTCGGTAAGCCAAGATGCGCCGCAGCGCGCCAGAAAGCTTCGATTTGGTTGTGACCAAGACGCACCTCTCCGGTGGCTTCGGCTGCAACGCATGACAAACGGACGCCTCACGCTGAGGCAGGATCGGGTGGTGGTCGCAACTCTGCGATCAGCCGCAGGATCTCGGCAAACAGCCTCCTCGGCACGGCAACCTCGGCCAATTGGAAAGTGACGTATCGGCCATGGCGGACAACTTTGGCCCCGATCTTCACCAGCTTTTCCCGTAGTGTGGTCAGCGTCCAGTGCTCGACCTCTTTCGGCAAGGCCAGCGTCCGCATGAAGTTGCCCAGATTGTACGCCAGTGCATGAAGCTGGAGGCGAACCTCGTTGTTGCGGAACTTGTGGCATGACAGCCGCGTCCACTTGATGGCGTTCTTGCCTTCCTTGATATGCTGCTCCGCCGTGCCGCGCTGATTGTAAAACGCCACCACCCGCTCAGCCGGCCGCGACAGGTTGGTGACGATGAAACCGACACGGGGAACCAGGTCGCCGGGGTGCCATTCCACCTTGGCCACCACGCGCCGCTTTCCGTCCCAACTTCCAGCCTGATAGCTGAAGCTGGCGTAATAGCGCCGCACATGGTTCGGCGGACGGCCAATGGGTCGCGTGAGGAGATGGCCGATGCTTTGCTGAAGAATCTGGTTCGTTGGCAAACGGATCGCGTAGAGGAACCCTTCGGCTTCCAGAAACTCATAGATGCCCGGTGCGGCGAAGGCGGCGTCGCCTCGAAAGTAGCGCCGCAGGTTGCGATCCCGATAGCGGGCGACAACCGGCTCCAGAACGTCGCGCCAATCATGGGCGCTGTGAACGTTGCCGGGACGCAGGGAACACCGTTCCAGATCGCCGAACTGATTGAACAGGAAAAGCGGATGGTAACAGGTGCAGCCGAAGTGACCATTGTAGGCCGTGCCCTCTTGTTCGCCATGGGTCGGGCTGACGCTTGAGTCCATGTCGAGGATAATCATCTTCGGCGGGCGACGGTCATGCACACGGTCGATCCAAATGCCGGAAAGGTCGGCCAATGCGGCAAAGTTCTCGTCGCTGGCCAATAGCTCCGTCTCAAAGCGTCCCATCTGACTGGTGGAAGCGGCCTGTCTTTCGATCGCCTTGCCGCCAACAATCCAGCGCATGGCAGGATCACATCCCAGACGGTCGGCGTCGTTCACGTCGTCGTAGCCACCAAGGCGGCCAAACACCGATTGACGGAACTGCCCCGTCATGCCGTGCCACCCGTTCTTGCCGGTGCGGCTATCTTGGAAAAGACCCTCGGCCCCCTCGCTCAGACCAAGGGCATCATCAAGCTCCCGATAAGCAAGCAATCCGGCGTCAGATGTGATCCTGGAACCGTGGAACTCCAGCTTCAGGCGACGGTCGAAATCGACCCGCAAATGGGGGTTACCGGATTCACCCGCCGGGTGACACGAGGTTGGCTCGTTGTGGTGGTGGTATCGCATTGATACTTATAGCAGAATCGACCGGGTGCGTCATCAAATTGCTAGTTCATCTGGGAAATACGGGCTAAACCGGCTTCGGTTTTCGAAGGGAGGCGGTGGGAGAGGCGCGGCCACGGCCGCCGTCGAGGATCGG
>JAQBTY010000169.1 GCA_027624735.1 Pseudomonadota bacterium
TCCACGGGATCATGTTCATGATATGTTCTACAACATCTTGGGCCTGCGGAGCAAGAGGGATAAGCCTTCTGCGAGAATTTCAGGCGGAATACAAAAATGGCGATGCTATACCCTCAGCACATGTGCGGTTGAATGCAAAGCTCGTTCGCCTGCCGCAACGCGTCATTGTCGCCACGAAGAGCGCGGCCTTTTCAACGAAAGCCAAAAGTGGAGCGCTGATTGACGCCGTCCACGCCTTCGACGAATCGCTTGGCAGGGTGCTCAAGCAGATTGTGGAATGGGCCTTATCCGCCGTCCCACCTAAATTGCAGAACAGCCCGCGCCTGCGGTAATCACGCGCAGGCTTTTACACCGGCCCCTTCAAGCAGGTTGACGTGTTCGCAGGCCAATTTCTTGCCGACCTCTTCCTTGATTTCGTAAACGTAGCCAACCAGTTGGTCGTTGATGCTCTTGGCCCGTTTTTTGGTTGTTTCGTCAGCGCCATCAACCGCCGAGGCGGCTAGCCGGACCCAATATTTCTTGTCTAGCTTGGCCGCTTCCGACTTGATCACCAACCCGTCGAAAGTGGTGAAACTGCCCTTATAGGTTCCGGTCCCGAAATCCACCTCATCGGCCCGCTTGAGGTCGATCAGCTCCAGATTTTCGAAGGCCTTGGGCATCTGATCGGTTTCCCATTCGCCGCGCTGGCGCTTGCCGGCGGGAATATCTTCGAGCGTAAAATGCTGATCCGTGGCGGCCTTCCTGCTGACCGCCACATGCCCCCCTTTTGGGGACACAATTTCCAGTCGCTTCACGGCGCCGCCGCTTATATCGAGGATTTTCTTCGACACCCAGTCGGCGGGCCCATCGCCGGTGCTGACGATGCCTTCCACCAGCCAGCTTTCTTTCTTGCCGGCTATGCGCATGTAAACCCCGCCTTTACCGGTCCCGAACAGATCTTCATTGCGTTTGCCGATCAGCCCGTCGGCGAGGGGTTTACCGGCCTTGTCCTTAACCGTCACTTTTTTTGATTTAGCGCCCTTCACCGTCACATCGCGAAGTTCAAGCCGATCGAAACGCGCCGGATCCGCCGTTTTCGGTTCGAGATAACGCAGTTGGGACAGTTCGACGAGGACAGTCTTCAACTTGTCGAAACTAGCGGGATACCCCTTTAATTCCGCGACCCCCCAACCATCGGCGACACGCTGAATTGTAAATTTTCTTTCGGCGGTTTGAATTTCGACCGAGAAAGCATTGTTGAGCTGATCTCCGAGTCCGTCGAAAACGAACGGTCTGTCTTTTGGAATGACCGTCGCGGCGGGCCTGTTAGCGATAGATATCGCGGCAGCCACGACCAGCCCGATTGTGACGGCGGAAAATACGAGAAGGCTTCTAGGCGTCATGATCAGACATCCGTACTTGATATTTGGCGATTAACTTAGTGAGCACTGGCATCAGCGAACCGATGACGGCGCGCCCTGCCCCGTCTGACGAGGCCCAATATGATTGCAAAAATCACGACCAGTACAGGAATCAATCCGACATTGATTGCCTTCAGCAAGGCATCCAGCTTGTCGATATCCTGGCGAAGCGACAGTTGGACGGCGCGAAGCTCTTTGCGTATCGTAACAGATTCACGCCGGAAATTTTCAATCGCCGTCTTTTGATCGGCGGACAGGATGACGGTCTTCCCCGCCTTGGTTTCCTTGGTCTGGAGGTCCTTGAGCTTCCCTTCGATGTCCTTGAGTTTTTCGAGAAGGCCTTGTTCCTTGGCGCGATATTGCAGCTCCGCATCCCGCTTCATGGCATCCACGGTGTGGAACGGCCGGCTGGTCACGCCGCGGCTTCTAAGACCGATCAACGATGCCGTTCCCGCCATGTTATCAACGGCGTTAATGAGCAGATCGGCGTTGTTCGCGATCGGCACCGGCACCTGCTGTCCAAAGAAGTCCTGCACCCGCACCCAGAAGCTGTCGGCCAGGAGATCGGTATCGGCGACGACGATCATGTTGGCGCGCTTGGCGGATTCCTTGAGATGTTTTTGCGTGGCCGCAACATCCTCTTTGCGCTTGATCCGCGCATCGCGGATTTCATCGCGGATTTTGTCCTTTGGCGGACCATCGGGAAAGGCGCTTTTAAACATGCCGGAAATCCGCGCGCCGACCACAAAAGGCTTATCGGCCGCCTTGAAGGCCTGCAGCAATTTGGCGGGCTCGGGGTCCTTATTGACCTGAGACACCTTTAGCGCCATCGCCTCGGCGCTGGAGCTCAAGAGCGGATCCATGTCATAGGTGGCGCCGTCCGCTTTCTCGATAAACCCGGACGTCGCAACATTAATTTTCTCCAGATCGCCGGTGACCACGTCATCGCGCTTGACCTGATTGTCCGTCAGGGTGACCCAGGCGATATAGTCCGTGATGACGGGACGGCCGAGCGAATCCCGGCCGGCGCTGACCCGCTGCGCGCCCTTACGGTCGCCCAGAACCTTGTTCTTGTCGTAATTTATGCCCCAGGCCGAAAAAAGTTTCTTGAGGTCCGATCCCGTATCGGGGGGCTGACGCTGCATGGCGTTGCCCCGTGTCGCGGTTTCGGAAAACGGATCGACAAATATCAAGGTCTTGCCGCCGCGCAGGACATGCTGATCTATATAATAAAGATCCGTATCATCCATATCGCGCGGGTGAACCACCATCAGGACATCGATGTCTTCGGGCACGGGATCCTCGAGCGTGATGCGCTGCACGTCGAAAAACTGGCGAAGCTGTTCGATGACCTGCCACGGCCGATACCGCAAAACCGGATCGGAGATCATGGGCAGAGAGGAAACCAGTCCGACTTTCTTCTTTTTCGGATTGGCGAGGTTCTGCACCAGCCGGCTCAAATCATATTCAAGAAACCGGTCACGCTGCGGGGAAATAAAGGGAATAACGTCAAGGTCATCCGTCGTGTTGGTGCCGGCAAGACCGAAATAGCCGAGATTGCCTGCCTGGGTTATGGGTACGCCGTGAAGGCCAAAGCCGACAGCGCGGTCTTCCTCCGGGGAAAACGGCTCGGGCCGGATCAGTTCCAGTTTGATCCGGTTGTTTGACAAGACCACATAACGCTCGAGAAGTTCCTGAACATTTTTCGCATAATCCTTGAGCGACGGGCTTTGTTCAATCAAATCGTCGGATATGAACAGCCGCAAGGTCACCGGTTCCCTGATCGCCGCCAACACCTCTTTGGTGCCGTCCGACAGGGAGTAAATCCGGTCCTCGGTGAGATCGAGGGTCAGATTTCGAAAGGTTTCGTTAGAAAAGACATGCAACGCGATAAAGAATATCGCCGCGACGATCAGGGCCGCCACGCCGAAACGGCGGCGGTCCCAGGAATCTATGCCACCAGACATCATCAGCCCCTCACCCGCCCTTCTTGAGGTCAACGACGACCACATTCGCAAAAATAAAGACGCCCATGATCGACAGGTAGAAAATCAGATCTCGAACATCAATGACCCCCCGCACGATGGCGTCATAGTGGACGAGGAAACTCATCGACTGAACCAGATCGACCACCAGCGTTGGCGCCCACCCCTGAAACATCCCAAGAACAAGCTCAAGGCTGCTCATCATGAAAAGAAAGATAACGGCCGCGCCAATGACAAAGGCGATCACCTGATTTCGGGTCATCGCGGACACGAAACCGCCGATGGCCAGATAAGAGCCGGCCATCAACAACCCGCCAAGATAACTGGCGATGATCACCCCATTATCGGGATTGCCCAGGTAATTGACGGTGATCCAGATCGGAAAGGTCAGGGACAGGGCAATCCCGGTAAAGATCCAGGCCGCCAAAAATTTGCCGAACACTGCCTGCGTCGTCGACACAGGCAGCGTCATCATGAGTTCCAAAGTCCCCGACTTGCGTTCCTCCGCCCAAAGCCGCATCGACACCGCAGGTATCAAAAACAGGTAGAGCCAGGGAAGAAAACTGAAGAGCGGCTGAAGATCGGCCTGTCCACGATCAAAAAAACCGCCAAAGAAAAACGCCGTCGCGCCATTCATCGCCACGAAAATGACGATAAAGACATAAGCCAGAGGCGTCGTGAAATACGCTCGCAATTCGCGCTTGCAGATCGCCCAACTTGCACCCACTTCCGTCTCCCTCAAACCGTCGTCGTAATGCGACGGAAAACCTCATCGAGGTGGCCACGCTCAACACGGACCTCCTCGATCCCAATGCCGCTATCACGCAGCTTGGTGTTGACCTGAACAAGAATGATCTGACCACCGACAGGAAAGGCGACCAGTTCGGCCAAGCCATCTCTCTGCCCGATCAATTCAACCCGCGCGACAATTTCAAGCGCGTCGAGGCATCCCTTGCAAGCGTCGCCCTGCGCTTCAGGCACCCGAACGGTAATGGCGTTGTGATAGGACGATTGCGCTTCCAGTTCCGCAGGGGAACAATCCGCAACTATTTTGCCGGCAGCGATCACGATCGCCCTGCTGCATATGACCTCGAGTTCCTCAAGAAGATGAGTCGAAATAACAATGACCTTATTCTTGGCCATTTCGTTGATGAGCGCGCGCACCTCATGTTTTTGATTGGGATCGAGCCCGTCGGTCGGCTCGTCCAGGATCAAAATCTCCGGATCATGCAAAATCGCCTGGGCAATGCCCACCCGGCGTTTATATCCTTTTGATAGCGTGCCAATGGATTGATGCATGACAGGCTCGATATTTATGCGAGACGCGGCTTTCGCAATCGCGTCGCGTTTTGCCTGGCCCGAAATTCGCCTGACATCGGCGATATAGCTGAGCAGTTCGAGCGGCGTCATGTCTTCATACAGGGGCGCACCCTCGGGCAGATACCCGATACGGCGTTTCACCTCTATGGGTTGGCGGGAAACGTCAAACCCGTCGACCGTGACGGTTCCCGCCGTCGGCGGCAAAAAACCGGTGATCATACGCATGGCGGTGGTTTTGCCGGCGCCGTTGGGGCCAAGAAATCCGAGAACCTCACCGCGATCTACTGAAAAACTGATATTGTCGACGGCTGTAAAGGCGCCAAACTTTTTTGTCAGCCCCTCTATCTGGAGCACAGGGCTCATCCGCTAATTCTCCTCCCCAACAAACTCCAAAACCAACAATCGATACTTCAAGCTCGCGGGTAATCCAGAGCTCAAACTAAAACATTTATTTCTAATAACGCCCGATTGGCGCCGGAAGCCGATTTTTGCGGTTTTAACCACGTCACCAAATTTCGAACAGGATAGGATTTGGACTTTAGTTATTTCATTGTCAAGACCCAGCCGACCCTGATGACCTATCTAATCCGCGATACCAAGCATATTGGCGACCATGTCGGCGATTGCAAGCGACGCCGTCAGCCCCGGTGATTCAATCCCGAACAGGTTTACCAGCCCCTCGATACCGTGCTCCGCCGCACCTTGAATCACAAAATCCCTGGCCGCTTCCTCCGGCGCCTGAATTTTTGGCCGTATACCCGAATAGGCGGGCTGTATCGCCCCATCCGCCAGAGCCGGATAATACTTCCGAACCGCTTCGTAGAATTTTTCAGCCCGTTTCGGATCGACGTCGTAATCGATGTGATCGATCCATTCGACATCCGGCCCGAAGCGGATCTGCCCACCAAGGTCGACCGTTACATGGACCCCCAGACCGGCTTTTTCGGGCACCGGATAAATGGGCCTGTTAAAAGGCGGCTTACCGATCAGCGAATAATAGTTTCCCTTGGCGAAATAGGTCGGCGGGACAAATTCCGGCGCCAGGCCTTCTAAACCAGCCGCCACTTTTTGCGCATGCAGCCCCGCCGAGTTGACGACCCAGTTCGCCTTGATGTCGATGGCGTTTTCTCCGCCGACAGAAAGCAGAATGCCATTCTTTTCGATCTTGCCCCCGGTAACCGGAGAATGAAAGGCCAACATCATTCCGGCCGCCTCCGCGTCGCCCTGGTAGGCGAGCATCAGCCCATGACTATCGATAATACCGGTGGAAGGAGACCACAGGGCAGCGACGCAAAAGACCGCCGGTTCAACCTCGGCCACTTGTTCAGGCGTGCGCCATTCCAGGTCGGGAACGCCGTTTGCCGCGGCGACTTTTTTGAGACGATCGAGCTCGGGTATCTCATCATCGCTTGTCGCGACGATGAACTTGCCGCATCGGCGATGTTCCACACCGTGGGTTTCGCAATAATCATAAAGTGCGTGCCGGCCGGCGACGCAATATTGTGCTTTCAAACTACCGGTCGGATAATAGATGCCGGCGTGAATGACCTCGCTGTTACGGGACCTCGTTTCCGTCCCGATAGCCTCTGCCGCCTCCAGAACAACAACCTCAACACCCGCCTGGGCCAGATTCCGGGCAACGGCTAAACCAACTACGCCTGCGCCAATGACCACGCAATCGACACGGTCCACCATGTTTAAATCCTGACTCTATTTACCGGCCCACTTTTCCACTAAAGCATCTTTTTGCGAAGGGGGAAGCGGCTAAAAATTTCGACCGAACCATAATACCAAGGGACGTTGATATTAGGCCGCGATCAGGAACGGAAAATTTTCAGTGATGTTCGGACAGAAGGCCCAGATTATTGCATATGTCCCAAGCATATTTGGGCCTGCTCGCAGGATCGCAGGATCGCAGGATACGACTTGATCACTGTCCCGAGTCGCAACGACCGAACAGCGATAAAAGGCCGACGCAGGCCCGTTTGTCCGAGCTGTTAGCCGGACATGAATAAATTCGACTTGTCAGGAACAGGCGGGATACCTATGTCCTCTTCCGGATCGTTTGCGGAACCCGGATCAAAACCGGGCTTCAGGACACTATCCCCGGCACCGAGATCAACGGTGACCGCCTGCGGTAAATCCGTCGGTTCCTCATTGTTGTCGGGTGTTTCTGCTGAAACTTCAGGTTCGCCCGGATCATCCCGCTGCGCGAATTGTTCAGCGGTCCTCATTCCGGAATCAGGACTGACATCAAAGTCGGAGCCAGTTTCGTCACTGAATATTTCAGCTACCGGTTCCGGATCAGGTCCGGCAAAAATCTCATTTTCGATCGAGGCTTCATCAGCCGATAACGCTTCATTGACCGGCGCTTCAACCAGCGCGGCAACCGGCAATTTCATCGGCGCTGCAACGGGCGTTTCGGATTTCAACACCCTGACCCGGCTCTCGACGGCGGGCCAGGTCGTCATGCGGGCGACGTACAAATCGAATTCCGCCTGCAATCTCAGCCAAAGCTCGGGTCCGGTACCGAAATAACGACCCAGTCTAAGCGCGGTGTCAGCCGTGACGCCGCGTTTTCCGTTGGTAATATCGCTTATTCGCCCGACGGGCACATCGATATCGCGCGCCAACTGGTTTCTGCTAATGCCTAAGGGCTCCATGGCCTGCGTCAGTAAAATACGGCCAGGGTGGAGAGTCTCCCTACTATTCGTCATTTCAAAACCGACCATTAATATCTTTATTCCGGCTCACATATACCGTTAGACGGAACAGAACAAGTGTTGCGATAAACATTCGGATGATCATCTCGGTAGCCCAGATTGCGGGCGTGATGGTAAATAAAGGTTTAACAAATTGCCTGAATTACTCATGGGTATTTTTGTTCCCGGACGAAGAGTCCGAATTGAATTTGCCTCCCAACCGGGCCAATTACGCCCATTTTATACAGGCGCCGCCAATTCTAGCGCCAAGTCCGGCGCGAAATTTCCTGACGTGAGAGAGGGTTGTTTCCGTCTGAACGGGCATCGCATTTATTGTTAATCATAGCAGTTTTTTAATACCAAACTGGGAAAATTTTACCGCTAAACCCAAGATCAGGCGATTTTGGGCAAATATGCTTTACCGACGCGGTCAGACAATGCCTCACGAGGTAAGGAAAAGGAAACGCCGACTGTGAACACAAAAACGTCATTCAATAAGGTGGATTTGCTTCTCGTTGCGCCGAAGAATCAAAACAGCGCGAGTCTGCGTCAGTCCCTGACTGATCTCGATTTCAGAGATATTCGTACGGGTTCGACCATACAGGACATAGAGAATTCACTGGAAACCCGCCCGCCGGACCTCCTGATTACAGACGCGGACCTGACTGACGGCGACGCTTGCGCGCTGATCAGCGATATTCGAAATCACCGGATCGGATTAAATCCGTTCATGTCGATCATTGTCACGACCTGGCGACCATCTGAAAGTCTCGTTCATCGCGTCGTTGAATCAGGTGCCGATGATTTGCTTGTCCAGCCAGCCTCGCGCGGACAACTTCGAAGCCGCATCGACGCGCTTACCTTCAATCGCAAACCATTCATTATCACAGCAAGGTATATCGGTCCAGATCGCCGCAACCTGAGCAGATCCGAAAAGCTGGCCGGAACCGCGATTAACGTCCCCAACCTTCTGCTCGCGAAAGCTTCAGGAGACAAGGACGCAGGGGAACTACAGCGCGCGGTGGACGCAACCGTAACGTCGGTCAACAAAGATAAGATTAGCCGAAATGCGGTGCACATCGGCAGTTTGGTGAAACAGATACTCGCGGCCTACAACAAAAAAAGCATAGATGGTCATCTGATCGACCTTTTAGGTAATCTTATCATGACCACTCAGGACGCCACCCGCCGTCTTACCGGAACACCTTTTGCCACCGCGTCAAAACTTTGCGATGCGCTGGTTCAGGTCGCCAAAAGAATGGAACAGTCGTTCCGCACACCGGCGAATAAGGATTTGAGGCTTTTACCTCAGCTCGCCATGTCCATCCATTTGGCACTGAAAGACGTCAACAGCAATACTCAAACCGCCGAAGACATTTCAGAGGTAATTAATTGGGTCACCAAGGGCGTGGGAGCGCGTGCAGTGGGGGAATAGCGCGAAAACCCTAGCTGTCACCACTCCACTCGACACCGAATATGGTGCCCAATTTCCTTAGCCAGATCATGGCTGAACTACCCGCAACCGCGATCACGCAAAGCAGGAAAAGCAAACCGAACAACGGCACGAGTATAGATACCTTGCGCTTGCTGATAAGCGCCTGCGCGCGACGCGCGGCAGCCGCACCGGTTTTTTTGCCCGACGCGCCACTGCGATAAAACTCAGCGCGAAAATCGGTGCGGTTACTTTTTTTGGTCCCGGATTTTGCCAAGAGTTCCTGCCGTCTGCCGCCCGATTTTTCAAAATTGCCCGACGGCTCGCGGCCGCAAAAACATAGTCTTAACCCGGATTATTCACGGTGGTCGGATGGTTTGAGCAAGGCGCGTGGTATCGTCCGGGTTGACGGC
>JAQBTY010000170.1 GCA_027624735.1 Pseudomonadota bacterium
TTGCCTGGGCGGTGGGACGGTGGTACGATTTCCACGAATTCGGATGTCATCTGGGTAATGTGGGATTAGTGCGTCACGACGCCGCTGACGTCGCCACCGGACTTACCGGGGGCCGAAACGGTGTCGACTTCTTCCCACTCAATGGGCACAAGCTTGCGTGTCAGAGCCCGATCAAGCACCTCATCAACCGTCGCCACCGGGATGATTTCGAGACCGCTTTTAACATTGTCGGGAATCTCCGCCAGATCCTTTTCATTGTCCTTCGGTATCAGCACGGTCTTAATGCCGCCCCGTAAGGCCGCAAGCAATTTTTCCTTCAGCCCGCCGATGGGAAGAACACGGCCACGCAGGGTAATTTCACCCGTCATCGCGATATCCTTCTGCACCGGAACGCCGGTAAGCGCCGATACCAGCGACGTGCACATCGCGACGCCGGCGGACGGTCCATCCTTGGGCGTCGCCCCTTCCGGAACGTGAACATGAATGTCGCGTTTTTCGAACACGGACGGAGCGATACCGAATTCGACCGACCGTGAGCGAATATAAGCCCGTGCGGCCTGTACGGATTCCTTCATGACGTCGCCAAGTGTCCCCGTATGGGCCACAGTGCCTTTACCGGGCATGCTGACGGCCTCAATCGACAATAGTTCGCCACCGACCTCGGTCCAGGCGAGCCCCGTGGTAACGCCGATCAGATCGTCCTCTTCCGCCATACCAAAACGATATTTCCGGACGCCGGCGAACTCCTCAAGATTGTCCGCCGTAAGACGGACTTCTTTCGCATCGGTGGTCAGTATGTGTTTGATAGCCTTACGGGCCAGGTTGGCGAGTTCCCGCTCGAGACTGCGGACACCTGCCTCACGCGTATAATAACGGCAAATATCGCGCAACGCGTCATCCGATACGCTCCATTCGCCTTTCTTCATCCCATGCGCCTTGAACTGCTTTGCGATGAGATGTCTTTTCGCGATTTCAACCTTTTCATCTTCGGTGTAGCCCGAAATGCGGATGACCTCCATCCGGTCCATCAACGGCGCCGGAATCCGGAGTGTATTTGCCGTCGTGACAAACAGGACGTCGGACAGGTCGTAATCCACTTCAAGATAATGGTCATTGAAGGCGTTGTTCTGTTCCGGATCGAGAACTTCCAGCAGGGCCGAGGACGGATCACCGCGCCAATCCTGACCCAACTTGTCAATCTCATCGAGCAGGAACAGCGGGTTGGATTTTTTCGCCTTCTTCATGCCCTGAATGATCTTCCCAGGCATTGATCCGATATAAGTCCGTCGGTGACCCCGAATTTCGGCCTCGTCACGGACGCCGCCAAGTGACATTCGAACAAAATTCCGGCCGGTCGCCCGCGCGATAGATTTTCCCAGCGATGTTTTTCCGACGCCTGGCGGCCCAACGAGGCACAGGATCGGTCCCCGGACCTTGCCGACACGTTGCTGCACGGCAAGATATTCAAGAATACGTTCCTTGACCTTTTCCAGCCCGTAATGATCCTCATTGAGGACTATTTCAGCGTGTTTGATATCGCGCTTGACCTTACTCCGCTGCTTCCACGGAATACTGAGGATCCAGTCAAGGTAATTGCGGACGACCGTCGCTTCAGCGGACATGGGGCTCATCGAACGAAGCTTCTTGAGCTCCGCGACGGATTTCTCCCGCGCCTCCTTGGTCAACTTGGTCTTGGCAATTTTCTCTTCGAGCTCGCTGACCTCGTCGCGGCCATCTTCGCCTTCACCCAGTTCCTTCTGGATCGCCTTCATCTGCTCGTTCAAATAGTACTCGCGCTGGGTCTTCTCCATCTGCCGCTTGACGCGGTTGCGGATGCGTTTTTCTACCTGCAGAACACCGATTTCGGCTTCCATGAGGGCGTAGGCACGTTCGAGCCGTTCCGTTATTGTCGCAAGCTCCAACAAATCCTGTTTTTCCGGAATTTTCAGGGCGAGATGGGACGCGACAGTGTCCGCAAGCTTGCTTGAATCGTCAATTTGATTAAGGGAAACAAGAACTTCCGGAGGAATCTTCTTGTTCAGCTTAATGTATTGCTCGAACTGGGCAATGACCGACCGGCTTAACGCCTCGTGCTCCCGGTCATCTTCCTTCGGGTCGTCCATCAGGGTCGCATATGCCTCAAAGAATTCGCTGTTTTCCTTAAAGCCTACGATTTCCGCGCGCTGCGTCCCCTCGACGAGGACTTTGACTGTCCCATCGGGAAGCTTCAACAATTGAAGAACGGTTCCAACGGTACCTACGGAATAGATATCGCCGGGTTCCGGATCATCGTCTCCGGCGTTCTTTTGTGTAACAAGCAGTATCTGCTTGTCATCTTTCATCACATCTTCAAGAGCGCGTACGGATTTCTCACGCCCCACGAATAACGGCACGATCATATGTGGAAAAACCACAATATCGCGAAGGGGGAGAACGGGGAAACTCAGGCGCTGTTCCGACTCAGACATGCTACCTCTTACTCGTTTGTCGGTTCGCGAAAATGCCAACCGAACAATTTTACAACATGGGTATTAGATGGTTGCCAATCCGTGAACAATCAAGTCCACCGGATTAAGCGCTGGAACCCACGTCCTCACGACGGTCGGAGTATATGTAGAGGGGCTTGGCTTGACCGTCGACGACCTCGCCGCTTATGGCGACTTCTTCAATGCCCTCGAAACTGGGCAAATCATACATTGTATCGAGAAGAATCGATTCGAGAATGGACCGCAGGCCGCGGGCGCCCGTCTTCCGAAGAATCGCCTTCTTGGCGATCGAACGCAACGCATCGTCGGTGAATGACAGGGCAACATCTTCCATTTCAAACAATGTAGCGTATTGCTTGACCAGCGCGTTCTTTGGCTTTGTAAGGATTTCGACCAGTGCCTTTTCGTCCAGATCCTCTAGCGTCGCAATGACCGGAAGGCGGCCGACAAACTCAGGTATCAGACCGAATTTAAGGAGATCCTCGGGTTCGATTTCACGCAAGATCTCTCCGGTCTTCCGTTCATCTGGACCTTGCACATCCGCGCCGATTCCAATGGACCTGCCCTTGCCACGACTGCCGATTATTTTTTCGAGACCAGAGAATGCGCCACCACAAATAAAGAGGATATTCGTCGTGTCTACCTGCAAAAATTCCTGTTGAGGATGCTTGCGTCCGCCTTGCGGCGGAACACTGGCGACCGTACCCTCCATAATCTTGAGCAAGGCCTGCTGCACACCCTCGCCGGAGACATCGCGCGTGATGGACGGGTTGTCGGATTTACGGGAAATCTTATCAACTTCGTCAATATAAACGATGCCGCGCTGGGCCCGTTCGACATTATAGTCGGCGGACTGCAGCAATTTCAGGATGATATTCTCGACGTCCTCACCGACGTAGCCTGCTTCGGTCAGGGTTGTCGCATCCGCCATCGTAAAGGGCACATCCAGAATTCTCGCCAAGGTCTGGGCCAGCAAAGTTTTGCCGCAGCCGGTCGGTCCGATCAGGATGATGTTCGATTTCGCGAGCTCGACCTCGGCGTTCTTGGTGCTGTGCGCAAGACGCTTGTAATGATTGTGAACCGCGACCGACAAGACACGTTTGGCATGGAACTGGCCAATCACGTAATCGTCGAGCACCGAACAAATATCAGCAGGTGTCGGGACGCCATCGCGCGATTTCACCAGCGTCGTCTTGTGTTCCTCACGGATAATATCCATGCAAAGTTCGACACATTCATCGCAGATGAAAACGGTTGGACCCGCGATTAGCTTGCGAACCTCGTGCTGGCTCTTTCCGCAGAACGAGCAGTAAAGGACATTCTTTGCGTCGCCGCTACTGGACTTAGTCATAAATACCCCATTGGACTCGGCATCACGTCTTTATGTTAGCTGAGCATACCATAAGCGTCCATTGTCAAAACACCGGCAAAATCCGGTGGTTCCGAGCTCCTGTTGCGATAATTCTCCGGTGATTCCCCGGAAAACTCGACCGACCACCAGCCTGACAGACAGTCTTCAACAATGGGTTAATTGGCCGATCAATTGCCTTTCGAGGCCTCCTCGGTGTCGGTCAGGCGCTTGGCAATCACTTCGTCAATCAACCCGAATTCCTTGGCGTCTTCGGGGGACAAGAAGTTATCCCGCTCCATATTCTGCTCAATGACCTCTAGCGATTTGCCGGTATGGTCCACATAGATCTGATTCAGACGCGCCTTAAGGTTAAGGATTTCACGGGCATGAATTTCAATGTCAGTCGCCTGCCCCTGAAAACCGCCGGACGGCTGATGCATCATGATCCGTGAATGTGGCAGGGCATATCTTTTCCCCGCCGCGCCCGCGCATAGTAACAACGATCCCATCGATGCGGCCTGACCGAAACACACGGTCGAAACGTCGGGACGGATATAGTTCATCGTGTCATAAATCGCGAGACCGGACGTCACGACACCGCCAGGAGAGTTAATGTAAAATGAAATGTCTTTGCTCGGATTTTCGGATTCGAGAAAGAGCAGCTGCGCACAGATTACGCTCGACACTTCATCGTGCACCGGACCGGTCAAAAAGATAATCCGCTCCTTAAGAAGCCGTGAATAGATGTCATAGGCGCGTTCGCCACGGTTGGTGAGTTCCACCACCATGGGGACGAGGGCATTCATTCGTTCGTTCATTTTGCTCACTTTTATCTAAGAGGCCGCCCTACATATAGGCACGACCAACCGAATTGCCTCGGCGCCTTCCTGTCTCTTAGTCCTTTTTATTCGAAGCAGTATCCTCTTCTGCTTCGTCAGGATTCCCCATAAGTTCCTCTACTGAGACTTCCTGTTCGTTAATTTTTGCCAATTCGATGACAAAATCGACGACTTTATCTTCAAATATTGGTGCCTGCAGCTCCTGCATGGCGTTTGCGTCCTTTTGGAAATACTCAATCACGCGGGCTTCCTGGCCGGGAAACCGCGACGCTTCAACGTGAATAGCCCGGTTGATATCGTCCTGGGTGACTGAAATGTTGTTCACCCGCCCGACATCCGCCAGCAAAAGCCCCAATCGCACACGCCGTTCGGCGATTTCGCGATAGCTGGTCTTGAGTTCTTCCTCGCTTTTTTCCTTATCGTCGGCATCCAGCGTGTCACGTTCCTTGGCATCGAGCACCTGTTTCCAGATCCCCTCGAACTCGCCTTCAACAATCCCTTCGGGTAGCTCAAAGCTGTGTATTTCCGACAGTTTGTCAAGAAGTTCCTTCTTGAGATGTGCCCGCGATACCTGCGTGTACTCACGCCCCAACTGATCGGTCACCGCGGCTTTCAGCGCGTCCAGATTTTCCATTCCCGTGGCTTTCGCCAACTCGTCATCGACGACCGCAGCCTTGGCTTCGCGTACTTCTTTCACCAATACGTCGAATTCAACATCCTTCCCACGGAGTTGATCATTGGGATGATTATCGGCAACCGTGATTTTTACGGTCTTTTTGTCGCCACCCTTCAGGCCGATGATTTGATCATCGAAGCCTGGCAGGAAAGCCGGTCCGCCAATCTCCAGCTCAAAATCGTTCACCGCACCGCCGGCGAATTCCTCGCCGCCAATCGTGCCCGCGAAGTCAATCACAACCTGATCGCCCTTATCCGCGGCTCTCCCGTCCACCGCTTCAAACACGCGCCGGCTTTCCGCCAGGCGTTCCAGGGTCTTGCTGACTTCCTCGTCGGAGACTTTCACCACACGGCGTTCAAGCTCTATCTTGGAAAAATCGATAGGATCGATATCGGGCAATAATTCAACAGCAAGTTTATACTCAAGATCGACGCCATCTTCGAACGTCACGATCTCGACCTTCGGCTGACTAGCCGGCCGCAACCCTTTCTCCGTCAGCGCCTGTTGCCAGCTGTCCTGGATGATTTTCTCCAGCACCTCTCCCTTAACCGCATCACCATAGCGTTTCTTGAGCAAGGTGATCGGCACTTTACCTGGCCGAAAGCCCGGTATCGAAACCGAATTCCCGACTTCTGTCAGCCGTACGGCCACGGAGGATTCAATATCATTCGAAGGAACAACGACTGTGAATTCCCGTTTTAGCCCTTCGGCACTCGTCTCATTTACCTGCATTGACATCGTTGTAACGCTCTCGTCCTGTCTGGGGCGCCCATCCGGAACCCGGTTGCGCGCGGAAGAAAATGGTGCGGGCGGAGGGACTTGAACCCCCAAGGCGTTTCCGCCACCAGGACCTAAACCTGGCGTGTCTACCAATTCCACCACGCCCGCGAAACCGGTATCAGAACGATCTCCGGTGCCAGCGGCGGCGACTTATAGCATAGTTGTGCCGGAGATAAACATACCGTCATCAATCATGACAATATGAGTTTCCGGTCGATAGCCGGCGGATGCAAGCTCTGGCCACGGCATCAAGAATAGAATCATCATCAATACCGTATTCGCGATAGAGGTCGGGAAGGTCGCCTGATTGTCCAAACCGGTCAACACCGAGCGGGTAAATCCGTTGTCCGGCAACCGATCCAAGCCACGACAAGGTTGCGGGATGGCCGTCCAAAACCGTTATCAGCGATACGCCGGATCCGAGTGGTGCCAACAGTTTCTCGACATAGGCCGTCACATCCCCGGTTCCGGAAATACGCGCCCGCCGCGACGCCATCCAGTCATCGTGCAACCGTTGCGCCGACGTTATCGCCAGGAGCCCCGCACCGGGAATATCCTCCAAAATTGCCTCGTGAGCCGCGAGGGCCTCCGGCGCGATCGCACCGGAATAAGCAATAACAATTTCGGCGCCCGGCAGCGGTTCCCGCAACCAATATGCCCCGCTAATAATCGCCTTGCAAAAATCATCGGACGCGGCCCGGTCAGGCTGATCGATCAGGCGGGTGGACAAACGGAGCGCTACCGACCCGCCATCGGCGGCCTGCATATATTCAAAACCCCATCGCATGATCTCGGCCAGTTCATCCACATAGGCAGGCTCGAACGCGGCAATACCCGGCTGAGCCAAGGTAATCAAAGGTGTTTCCAGCGACTGGTGCGCGCCGCCTTCGGGCGCCAGCGTGATACCCGATGGCGTGGCCACAAGCATGAACCGCGCATCCTGATAACAGGCATAGTGAAAAGCATCGAGACCGCGCCGGATAAACGGATCGTACAATGTGCCAATGGGCAGCAATCGTTTCCCGAATAGCGGCGCGGCCAGCCCAAACCCGCCCAGAGCCAGAAACAGATTATGTTCGGCTATGCCGAACTCGACATGCTGACCGTCACTGGACATGACCCAGCGCTGGGCTGACGCAATATTTTCGTTGGCAAAAGTGTCGTGGCGGTCAGTGCGATCGAAGATGCGGCGCCGATTGACCCACGGACCGAGGCTGGTCGATACGGTGACATCGGGCGACATGGTCACGACGCTGTCGGCAAAATCTCCTTCCAAGGCTGCTATTTCGTGCAGAATTTTGCCAAACCCTTCCTGCGTCGACATCCGTCTCTGTGCCGCGTACGTCAGCGCCGCCGGCACGGCAATGAGCGGTGCGTCATGGGATCTCGGATACCGAGCGGCAAAAGGCGCCCTTCCGAGGAAGTCTGACAGGATGTCGGGCGCCTCATCCAAGCCAGCGAATCGATCCCATTCCGCGCCGTCTTCAATCCCCATGGACAGTTTGAACTGCATCATCTGATCGGGGTTCATTATTCCGGCGTGATTGTCTTTGTGTCCGGCAAAGGGAAGACCAAATCCCTTAACCGTGTAGGCGATGAAGCAGGTCGGCTGATCGTCTTCGATCGCATGCATTGCTTCCAGCACTGACGCCATATCGTGACCGGCGAGGTTGGTCATAAGGGACTGGAGTTCTCCATCGTCATACCGCGCTAGAAAATCGCGCAGACCCGGCTGAGAACCGATGTCTTCCAACAGTCTTTTGCGCCACGCCAGGCCACCGGAATAGGTCAGCGCGCCATACAATGCATTTGGACAGTCATCGATCCAGCGCTGGAGGGCGTTGCCGCCGGGTTCCCTGAAGGCTGCCTCCAGACGTTTGCCGTATTTTAACGTAACGACCCGCCACCCGACGCTTTCGAACAGAACGTCGAAACAGCCGAACAGGCGGTCGCTCATTGTTGAATCGAGACTCTGCCGGTTGTAGTCGATGATCCACCAGACATTCGCGATGTCTTTCTTCCACCCTTCGAGCAGGGCTTCATAGACATTGCCCTCATCGAGTTCCGCATCCCCGACAAGCGCGATCATGCGGCCCGGCTGCACCGCCGCCGGCAACATGTCTTTCAGCCGCACATAATCCTGAACCAGAGAGGCGAAAATGGTTTGCGCCGCGCCAAGCCCGACCGATCCGGTCGAAAAATCGACATCGTCCTCATCCCTCGTCCGACACGGATAGGACTGGAGTCCGCCCATCGAACGAAGCCCCAACAGCTTGTCAGCCGGCAGGTGTCCCAGCAGATATTGGATCGCGTGGAACACCGGGCTGGCATGCGGCTTTACCGCAACCCGGTCTTCAGGCTTAAGTATGTCCAGATAAAGCGCCGTCATCAACGTGACCACCGACGCGCACGACGCCTGATGTCCGCCAACCTTGAGCCCATCCCGATTGGGACGAATGTGGTTGGCGTGATGAATCATCCATAACGAAAGCCACAGCACCTTGCGTTCGAGCAATGCCAGAAGGCGCAGACGATTCGCGGGGTCATATCCGTTTTCGAATTCCGCCACTGGCAGCAACGACGCCATTTCGATCAATCTTCCCTGGCTGCGGCGAAGCGCGACGGTATATTACGCCAAAAATCATACCGCCGATATGACGGCGTTTCGCTTCATGACGGCGTTTCGCTTCGGCCCTACGCCACCTGATCATTTATTAATGATGGTTAAAATTGCGTTACCGAACGGCCCGCATAAAAACAGCCATCGATTGATGGCTGAAAATGGCGGTTGAAAACTGGAAATTTACGCTGAAACGCCGTTAACCTGTTCTCTGTACAGATCGGCAAAAGTCCGCAGCGCCAGCATGCGCGTACCTTGTTCATAAGTGACGCGATTCGAACGGGAGAAGATCAATTTGAATTTTACATGCGGGATACCGTACCGGTCGGCCGCGACCGATTGCACCTCGGCCGTTTCAACGAGTGCGTCTTCATGCACGCGCCGGAAGGTCGTTCCGGGCTGCACATCGTCCATACGCTTTTCACCCCCGAAGAGTCTGCTATCCCGAATTATTCACGGTGTGGCGTTTAATGGTTGGTG
>JAQBTY010000171.1 GCA_027624735.1 Pseudomonadota bacterium
CGTTTGCCATCTTGAATCACAAATAGACCGATTCAGAAATCCCCTTTGTGAGTCTCACTCCGCGAGACTTGGTATAAGCCGCTTTACGCTTATCATCAACCTGTTGGCCGCCGCCAAGTGGTGCGGGTGGCGCTGCTATGAGATGTTTGTAGTGCTCTAAGTGGCCTAAGACGGCTTTACCCAGGGCCTTTGCGACGGGTATGGGCACCGCATTTCCAACTTGAACAAATTGTGGGGTCAGGTGCTCTCCAGCAAATCGGAAGCTGTCAGGGAATCCTTGGAGCCGAGCGGCTTCGCGTACCGAAATAGTACGGTCCTGAGTTGGATGAATGTAGGCCCCCCAATGCGGATCGCACTTTGTGAGAATTGTCGAGGCGACCCCCTTTTTGGACAGCCGACCATATCGTTTTGTGTGGTCCGACAATTCGGCACGCTGCATGCCGGAGGGCAGCAAGCCTCTCGGTATATCGCGCCAGTTCCCGCCTTCGGGGATGTGTACGAACCGGTTCAGATTCACTTCGGTCAGCCCGTTGCGCACGTGATTATAGAGCTTGCGGGCACCGTGCCGAATCTCCCGCTGATAGACTGTGGTTGAATTCATGCCCATGCGAGGCGCAACGTGTTCGCCGCCGCCATTTTCTATCTCTGGTAAATCTCCAATAGCCTGCCAAATGTCCAGGCCCTTTTGAATCGAAGAGGTCAGACAAATAAATATTTGCGCGACGGAATTCATGGAAATGGGTGGTGCGCCCGGCGGGATTCGAACCCACGACCCCCAGATTAGGAATCTGGTGCTCTATCCTGCTGAGCTACGGGCGCACACGCCAACAGATATAGCAGAGTCGAAGAGAGCATGTCAGCATAGATGGCCACGAACAAATTGGTCCAAACTGATGCGCTGGTTATACTGCAACGAGAGCAACATGGAGAAGCGGCCGGGTGACAGTTTTCATCACTAAGGTATGGGGCTTCAGCGACCCATGTGGACCACTCCAATTTAGCACGCCAGGATGGAGGGAACGAGCACGCCGGGCCCTCAGCTGTGTAATCTGAAATCGAACAAAGGCGTCGTGCTGGGGAGAGAGACCCTGGCGGAGGGCGCTCTATATTTGTCGCAAATTCTGCCGCCGCTTCTGTCAAAGGGGTACGCCGGAAAACTGGAGCTCGAATTGTTCAACCGTGATTTACAGGGCCGGGACCCGCTTGACGTTGTGCGCCAATTTCCGACGGAACTCCATCGATGTTTAGGGTCGTGAAATCCGCTTCTTGACTGTCATCCAGAGCACTATAACGTACGGGATCGAACGGCGGCGGGCTTGCTCAGGCGGCGATCCACAGGATGACGATTCCAAACACAATTCGGTAGAAAACGAAGGGCGTATAGCTCTGGCGGCGCAGCCAATACATCATCGCTACGATCGCGATCAGGGCGGTAACAAACGCAAACGCCGCGGCAAGAATGACATCTGCCTGCAGGACCGTGTCGCCGCTTTCCAATACATCCTTGCCCAGTAAAACGCCGGCGCCGAGAATGGCCGGGATCGATATCAGCATTGAGAAGCGAGCGGCATCCTGACGCTCAAAACCAAGCATGCGCGCCATGGTAATGGTTGTGCCAGCCCTGCTGGCGCCCGGAATAATCGCGAACGACTGAGCGATACCGATCAGAAAGGCGGCACCGGCGGTCATATGGGGAATGCGCTTGATCGTCAAACCAACCCGGTCACTAATGTACAGCAAAATGCCAAATCCGATAAAAGCCCATCCTATTATCAGCGGCGTCCGCATTGCATCGGCAAGCCAAATCTTTACCGATAACCCGACGATGATGACCGGGATGCTGGCGATGATAACAAGCCAGGCCAGGCGGGCGCCCTCGTCTATTCGACCGGTAGGCAGCCGAAAAAGCCCGAGCGTAATTAGCCAGAGTTCGCGCCAGAGATAGACCACGACCGCGCCTAATGTGCCCACATGAACCGCGACATCCAGGGCAAGCCCCTGATCTTTCCAGTTCATGAGGAGCGGGGTGAGCGCCAGGTGTCCGGACGAACTGACGGGCAGGAACTCAGTGATTCCCTGGATTATTGCCAACGTCACGATTTGAATCAGAGTCAAAGAGAGGCCCTCTCAGCGGCCTGTTCAGTTACACGTGTATTTCGATTCACGCCACCCGAAAAATTAGTCCCATATCGGATCTAAAACTAATTTTTGCAGACGAGCATAAAATGTTAAATTTCCGTTAACGATAATTCAGCGAAAAATAGTTACCGCATGCTGTCTTAATTAGATTTATTCTCTCGCCAAGTGCGTATTTTTGCCTTATATCAAGGCCTCATGGCGGCGTGCGTCGTTCAAAAGCTTTGTTGGCAAAGGCTTTATCGGGGTCTCCCAGAATAGGGAACGGAATGCTCAAATTCGTATCTATTGACCGCAAGACGCCAGAAAAGCGTGCCGCCGAAGACCGTCGGCGCGATTTTGGCGAAATCTATCGCGGATTTAGGGACGTACAGGCAGAAGAACAGGCAAGCCGTTGTTCGCAATGCGGTATCCCGTTCTGCCAGGTGCATTGTCCTTTACACAACAACATCCCTGACTGGTTGATGTTGATGGCGGCGGACCGGGTGGAAGAAGCCTACGAGCTGGCCTCCGCCACCAATAATTTTCCCGAAATATGTGGCAGGATTTGCCCGCAGGACCGCCTGTGTGAGGGCAATTGTGTCATCGAACAGGCAGGCCATGGCACTGTCACCATCGGCGCCGTCGAGAGTTATATTACCGAAACAGCCTTTGCCAACGGCTGGGTCAAGCCGTCCAAACCTTCTCGGGAGATCGACCAGTCTGTCGGCATTATTGGCGGTGGTCCCGCCGGTATGGCCGCCGCCGAACAGCTTCGCCGCAAGGGATATACGGTCCATATGTACGACCGTTACGACCGCATCGGCGGGTTGCTGGTTTATGGTATTCCCAACTTCAAGCTGGAAAAGGATATTGTGCAGCGGCGCGTCGATTTGCTTGAAGAGGCTGGCGTTGTGATGCACCGCAACATCGATGTCGGCGGCGATGCGTCTTTCCAGTCCTTGCGTGAGCGCCATGACGCCGTTCTTATCGCTACCGGTGTTTATAGGGCACGCGATATTCAGGTTCCGGGTATCGGATTAGGAAATGTCATCCCCGCGCTTGATTATCTGATCGCCTCGAACCGCAAGGGATTGGGGGACATCGTGCCCCAATTCGACGATGGCAGCCTCGATGCCCACAAAAAAAATATCGTCGTGCTTGGCGCCGGCGATACCGCCATGGATTGTGTTCGGACGGCGGTGCGTCAGGGCGCCGCATCGGTGACCTGCCTTTATCGCCGGGATAAAGCGAACATGCCTGGCTCGCGGCGCGAAGTACAATATGCCGAAGAAGAGGGTGTTCAGTTTGCCATGCTGGCGCAGCCTGAAGCATTCCTGGGCGATGAAATCGTGACCGCCGTGCGGGCCAGCCGCATTCACCTTGGCGTCGCCGATGCATCCGGGCGGCAAGCGCCCGAATCGATCGAGGGGTCAAGCTTCAATGTCAACGCGGATCTCGTGATCAAAGCGTTCGGTTTTGACCCCGAAGACATGCCGGGCCTGTTTAACGTGCCCGAACTCGGTATTACGCGATGGGGGACGGTTAAGATCAATTTCCGCACCAAGATGACCAACCTCGATGGCGTCTTCGCCGCCGGCGATATCGTGCGGGGCGCCTCGCTCGTGGTCTGGGGCATTCGGGACGGGCGCGATGCGGCGGCGTCCATGGAGCAGTATCTTCGGGCCCGAGCGCCGGCTCCAAGCCCGGCCTCAAGCCCGGCCTCAAGCAAGGAGGCCGGGGCATGACGAAACCTCCCCGGCAGCCACGTGGCCAAAACGCCGGCGAACGATTCGTCCAGAAATGGACGGCGGAGGCCGCCCGTCTTTCCGCCGGCGGACTCTATGATCCCGCGGATGAGCATGCCTCCTGTGGTGTCGGTATGGTGGTTGCGATCGACGGCAAGCCGCGCCGCGAGGTTGTGGAGGCCGGCATCGAGGCCTTGAAGGCGGTGTGGCATCGCGGCGCCGTCGATGCTGACGGCAAAACCGGTGACGGCGCCGGGATACAGGTCGAAATTCCGCAGGATTATTTTCACGAACATACGATCCGGACGGGCCACACGCTGGGGCCGGGCCTGATCGCCGTCGGTATGATATTTTTGCCGCGGACTGATCTAAGCGGTCAGGAACGGTGCCGCTGCATTGTCGAAGCGCAGATATTGCAGTTTGGCTATTCGATCTATGGCTGGCGGCAGGTGCCGCTCAATGTCGACGTGATCGGTGAAAAGGCCAACGCGACGCGGCCCGAAATCGAGCAGATCATGATCGCCGGCCAACCGGGTGTTTCCGACGAACAATTCGAGCGTGATCTTTATGTCATCCGGCGGCGGATAGAAAAACAGGTTATCCAGGAAAGCCTGAACGATTTCTACATCTGCTCGCTAAGCTGCCGTTCGGTGATCTACAAGGGGATGTTTCTCGCCGAACAACTGACGAAGTTCTATCCCGATCTTTTGGATGAGCGGTTCGTATCCCGCTATGCGATCTATCACCAGCGATACTCCACAAATACCTTTCCCATGTGGAAGCTGGCGCAGCCCTTCCGGAAACTCGCCCACAACGGAGAAATCAATACGCTGTCTGGCAATGTGAACTGGATGCGTAGCCATGAGACCCGGTTGGCGTCGGAGGTCTTCGGCGACCATATGGAAGACATAAAACCGATCATCCAATCGGGAAGTTCGGATTCAGCCGCTCTCGACGCCGTCTTTGAACTCCTGGTGCGTGGCGGCCGCAGCGTCCCCGCGGTCAAGGCGCTGATGATCCCCGATGCCTGGTCGAAAAAGCCCAGCGTGCCATCGAAACACGCCGCGTTTTTCAGCTATTGCAACTGCGTTATGGAATCATGGGACGGTCCCGCGGCGATCTGCGCCGCGGACGGCGACTGGGTGGTCGCTGGTATGGACCGCAATGGACTTCGCCCTCTGCGTTATTCCCTGCGCGATGATGGTTTGCTGGTGGTCGGCTCGGAATCCGGCATGGTGACCCTCGATGAGGCCCGTATCATCGAAAAGGGCCGGGTCGGCCCGGGTCAAAGCATCGCCGTTAACTTCAAAGAAGCCCGGTTCTATCATGATTCCGATTTGCGAGACTTGCTGGCCGCCGCCGCGCCGTTTGAAGAATGGGCGAAAAACATCACTCACCTCGACGATTTGATCCGTCCCGAGTACGGTGAATCAGCCGAGTTCGACCGGGATGAGTTGCGCCGTCGCCAGATATGCGCGGGCTATACGCTGGAAGAGCTGGAACTGCTTTTGCAGCCGATGGTCGAAGACGGCAAGGAAGCGGTTGGGTCGATGGGGGATGACACGCCGCTTGCGGTGTTGTCGGAACAGTATCGCGGGCTGCATCATTTCTTCCGCCAGGCATTTAGTCAGGTAACTAACCCGCCGATCGATTCTCTGCGCGAATATAGCGTTATGACGCTCAACACCCGGCTCGGAAACCTCGGCAATATCCTCGATCAGGACGAATCTCAGACGCGGCTTTTGCAGCTGGTATCGCCTGTCCTGACTAACGCGCAATTTGACGCGCTGCTCGAGTATGTTGGCGATAGCGGCGCGGAAATCGATTGTACGTTTGACGCCAACGGAGGTGAAAATGCCCTCAAGGATGCGATGGATCGTATTCGCGCCGAGGCGGAAAACGCGGTCCGTGGCGGCGCGGTGCATGTCACCCTGTCCGACAAGAATGTCGGCCCGGACCGGGCGTCAATTCCCAGCATACTGGCCACCAGCGGTGTGCACAGCCATCTGGTGCGTGAATCCTTGCGGACTTTTACGTCGCTCAACGTGCGCTCCGCCGAATGTCTCGATACCCATTATTTCGCCGTGCTGATCGGCTGCGGCGCAACAACCGTCAACGCCTACCTTGCCCAAGAAGCGATAGCCGACCGGCACCGGCGGGGCCTGTTCGGCGATCTTTCTTTCGATGCTTGTGTCGCGCGCTATGTCGAAGCGGTGAACCAGGGTCTGCTCAAGATCATGTCGAAGATGGGCATTTCAGTGATTTCACCTTATCGTGGCGCATATAAATTCGAAGCGATCGGGCTCAGCCGCACCCTGGTGTCGGAATATTTCCCGGGTATGAATTCGCGCATCTCCGGTATCGGCCTGTCTGGTTTGCAGCACAACGCGACACGCCTGCACAATCTGGCCTATGACGACGATGTGATAACCCTGCCGATCGGGGGTCTGTACCGCTATCGGCGCACTGGGGAAGAGCACGCGTTTCAGGGCGAAATGATCCATATGCTGCAGAATGCCTGCGACAATGACGCCTATCCGACCTACAAGAAATATTCCGACGCGGTCAATCGCATGGCGCCGGTGAGTTTGCGCGATTTGATGGAATTTTCGCCCATGCAGGATTCCGTCCCGCTTGAGGAGGTGGAATCGATCACCGAACTGCGCCGGCGTCTGGTCGCGCCCGGCATTTCGCTGGGGGCGCTGGGTCCGGAAGCCCATGAGACACTGTCCATCGCCATGAACCGGATCGGCGCCAAGTCGGATTCGGGCGAAGGCGGAGAGGACCCGGCGCGGTTCAAGCCGCGCCCCAATGGCGACAATGCCTCCTCCGCGATCAAGCAGGTGGCATCGGGCCGCTTCGGGGTGACCGCCGAATATCTCAATAATTGCCGCGAGATCGAGATCAAGATCGCCCAGGGCGCAAAACCCGGCGAGGGCGGACAGCTTCCCGGCGCCAAGGTGTCGGAAATGATTGCGCGGTTGCGTCATTCGACGCCCGGCGTCACGCTGATATCGCCGCCGCCGCATCACGATATCTACTCGATCGAGGATTTGTCGCAGCTGATCTACGATCTGAAGCAGATCAACCCCGACGCCAAGGTCTGTGTGAAGCTGGTGGCGCAATCGGGTATCGGGACCATCGCCGCCGGCGTCGCCAAGGCCAAGGCCGACGTGATCCTGGTTTCGGGCCATTCGGGGGGAACCGGCGCCAGTCCGCAATCCTCGATCAAATATGCCGGCCTGCCGTGGGAAATGGGTCTTGCCGAGGTGCACCAGGTGCTGACACTGAACCGGTTGCGCCATACGGTGACGTTGCGCACCGACGGCGGGCTCAAAACCGGGCGCGATGTGGTCATCGCGGCCTTGCTGGGGGCCGAGGAATACGGCATCGGGACGACGTCGCTGATCGCCATGGGCTGCATCATGGTACGCCAGTGTCATTCCAACACCTGCCCGGTCGGGGTGTGTACGCAAAACGAAAGCCTGCGTCAGAAATTCGCCGGGACACCGGAAAAAGTCGTCAATCTGTTCAGCTTTATCGCCGAGGAAGTCAGGGAGATCCTCGCCTTTCTCGGGGTGCGGTCGCTTGATGAGGTTATCGGCCGGACCGATCTGCTGGCGCAGGTGCGGCGGGGCAATCCTCATCTTGATGATCTCGATCTCAATCCCCTGCTGATCCAGGCGGACCCCGGCGGCAATCGGCGCACGTCGGATCGCAAGGGCCGGAACGAGGTGCCCGATTCGCTCGACGCGCAGATGATCAAGGACGCCGAGCCGGCGCTGACCGGCGGCGAAAAGATGCAGCTCGCCTACAATATCCGCAACACACAGCGCGCCATCGGCACAAGGCTGTCATCCATGATCACCCGCCGGTTTGGCATGGCCGGCCTGCAGCCGAACCACATCACCGTGCGGCTCCGCGGTTCGGCCGGTCAATCGCTCGGCGCCTTCGCCGTCCAGGGGTTGAAGCTTCAGGTCTATGGCGATTCCAATGACTATGTCGGCAAGGGGCTGTCGGGCGGCGTTATCGTGATCCGGCCCATGACTTCGAGCCCGCTCGTGACCAATGAAAACACCATCATCGGCAATACCGTCCTTTATGGCGCGACCGCCGGCAAGCTGTTCGCCGCCGGCTGCGCCGGTGAGCGGTTCGCGGTCCGCAATTCCGGCGCCGACGCAGTGATCGAAGGGTGCGGCGCCAATGGCTGCGAATATATGACCGGCGGCACGGTGGCCATCCTCGGACCGGTCGGCGATAATTTTGGCGCCGGCATGACCGGCGGCATGGCGTTCGTCTACGATACCGACGGGACCTTCATCGAGAATATGAACGGCGATACCGTGATTCCGCACCGGATCCAATCGGGCTATTGGGGGCGGGTGCTGCGCGCTCTGGTTTCCGAGCATTTTGTTGAAACCCAGTCGCGTTTCGCGGAACGTCTTCTGGTCGATTGGGATCGTGAGATCCGCCGCTTCTGGCAAATCGTGCCGGCGGAGATGATCGACAAGCTCGACCATCCGGTCCTCGCCGCGGCCGAAGAGGAACAGCGGGCCTAGAACATCGCCCGGCCGCCTATCCTGGTTCCCCAAAATGAATACGAACTTTCTGGAAATTAAACGTCGTAAAAAAACCCGCGCCGGGAGACCTTCATAAGGCGCGAGACCAATGTGCGCTAAGGCCTACGGGAGAGGTATGACTAGGGCTCGGTTGGACTTGGCCAGCCCGCTTTGGGGCTGGTTAGGAACTTCCAAAGCTCCTCACGCGACCGCACAAGTTCTTCGGCAAGCGAGGGATCGCCCTTACGAAGCATAGCCACGGTACTGTGGAGAAAATCTTCAAAGCGTAGTTTCAAATCGCCGAGGCTATTGGCGCTTTGACCGCTGTGAAATTGGTCAAACTCACTGGTCAGGGAATCGATCCCATTCTTGAGTTTAAGCTTGTCAAAAATATTGATCGCGCTGGTGTTGCTTATTTTTGTCTCCAGCGCGACGAGATCGATATTACCAGATGGTTTTCCAATGCCGGGAACTTGCAGCGAGGCCATTTGATCAGGACCGGCCTTTGCCCCGGTAGACATCAGCAACGTCATCGCCAACCCGATTAAGGCCGACGAAATAGTGCGAGATTGCCTGGTATTGCTGTATGCCAACGGTCTCTTCCCTAACTGATCTTTTCGCAACTCTTTCGAGCCGGTTACTAAGATAACCGAGGGGGTATTTACCAATAAATAAAAAATTATATTAACGAAACTATTTTTAAATAAAATTGTTCTAAATTTAATTTTTAATTCTTTGTATACTCCGCTCACGTCAGAACCCGAAAATCCTTTGGAGATATGACGCGAAAATTGTCTGATACG
>JAQBTY010000172.1 GCA_027624735.1 Pseudomonadota bacterium
TGAAAGCAAAAACAATAATCAGATTGAATCGTATCCTGACCCGCGTTTCAAGTCCGACAGGCTGCTAGACGTTTGAAGCAAATATCCCATTTTCAAGGACGTACCGTTAGCCTACTGTTTTACGGATGTCAGTAGGTTCCACCAAAAAGAATGTCTTCTTACTGGCGACTTGCCAGGCGCTGTTCATGACCTGTACGTCGGGTGTGATCGCGACGAGCGCCCTGGTCGGCCTTTCTTTGGCAGGGAGCAGCGGTTACGCAACCGTACCCTTGGCGTGTCAGTTCGGCGCGGGCATGTTGGCGACAATTCCGGCGTCACTTTACATGAAACAGGTCGGCCGTAAGATCGGGTTCCTGACCGGGGCGGTGTTCGGAATTTCCGGCGTTCTGATCTCGACCTACGCAATTCTGGCGGGCAGCTTTCTTCTGTTTTGTCTGGGGTCGGTTCTGTTTGGCTGTTTTGCCGGTTTTTCACGATATTTTCGATTTGCCGCCGCCGAAGCGGCAAGTCCTGATTTTCGCAGCAAGGCAATATCCCTAGTGCTGGCCGGCGGTGTTGTCGCGGCGGTGACCGGGCCTACTCTCGCGCGTGCAACGGTCGATCTTTTTGCGCCGGTCTTGTTTGCGGGTACGTACGCGGCGCTGGCGGTGGTCCAAATGGCCATAATAGGCGTTGTCTTACTGATTAACCTGCCGCCGCAGGACGAGGCGGAGAGGAGCGGCGCCTCCCGACCGCTCATCGAGATCATTCGGCAACCGATTTTTGTCGTTGCGTTGCTGGGGGCGACAATCAGCTATGCCGTCATGTCATTCTTGATGTCGATTACGCCGGTCGCCATGCGGGAACATCATTTCGATTTTACCGATTCGACATTTGTTATTCAGGGCCACATTCTGGGTATGTATTTGCCGGCGTTTTTTACGGGCCATCTGATCGCTCGATTCGGTGTGCTGGAGGTCATGCTGGCCGGCGCGTGCCTCCTGGTAAGCTGTGTCTGCATAAACCTGGCCGGGACAGATTTCATAAATTTTATTCTGGCGCTCTCACTTGTCGGGGTCGGCTGGAACTTCCTGTTTGTCGGTGCGACGACCCTGCTGACGGAATGTTGTACGCCCGCGGAAAAAGCCAAAACCCAAGGTTTTAATGAGTTTATCGTATTCGGGACGATTGCGTTGGGAACCCTGACGTCGGGCACCGTGCAACATGCCTTTGGTTGGTCCGGAGTCAATTTTGCCGTCATCCCAATGATCGCCTTGGTCTTCGGCGTGACCATTTGGCTCTGGCGAATGCAGCGCCCGGTTTCTGTTTGATAATCAAGGCGGGCCGGCTAACTGGGCGCCGGGTGTTGCCTTGAGCAGCCTATTCTGGCATGTTCCGCGCGATTTTGATCAGACCGCTTACCCGATGCCGTCAGGACGTCGCGGTGGTATGGTTGTCGGCATTAACTCCGGAACCGAGTAAGGATAAATACCCATGGCTGCAACATATTGGCTTGTGATGATTTGCGGCGTCTTGGCCGTGGCGTACGGGGCGTACGCCATTCGCGTTGTGCTTTCGGCAAGCGCCGGCAATGAACGCATGCAGGAAATCGCACTGGCCATTCAGGAAGGCGCGAACGCCTATCTCAATCGCCAGTATTCTACGATCGCCGGCGTTGGCGTCGTTATCGGCGTGATACTTGGCTTCACCCTGAACTGGTATGTGGCGATTGGTTATTTCGTCGGGGCTATTCTTTCCGGCGCCACCGGTTATATCGGCATGAATGTTTCGGTGCGGGCCAATGTAAGAACCGCCGATGCCGCCCGCACCGGTGGACTGAAACCGGCACTGGCCGTAGCCTTCCAGTCCGGCGCCGTGACCGGCATTCTCGTGGTAGGCCTCGGCCTGCTCGGCGTCGCCGGTTACTACCTGATCCTGCGCGGTGTGTTCAACCCGGCCGATCCGGCGGGCATGCGTCATATCCTGGAAGCGCTTGTGGCGTTGGGTTTTGGTGCATCCCTGATATCGATTTTTGCGCGTTTGGGGGGTGGCATCTTTACCAAAGGCGCTGATGTCGGCGCCGACCTGGTTGGCAAGATCGAGGCGGGCATTCCGGAAGATGACCCCCGCAATGCCGCTGTAATTGCCGATAACGTGGGCGATAACGTAGGCGATTGCGCCGGTATGGCGGCGGATCTGTTTGAAACTTACGCGGTTACCATGGTCGCTACCATGTTGATCGCGGTTATTTACTATACCGGGGCCATTCAGGAGCAGCTTATGGCTTTGCCGCTGCTCATCGGCGGCGTCTGTATTGTCGCTTCCATCATTGGCTTCTTTTTTGTTCGGCTGGGACCCAACAACAACATCATGGGGGCTCTTTATAAGGGCCTGATTGTCAGCATGGTCGCCGCCGCGGTGTTTATCGCCGTGGCAATCGGTTGGTTGTTCGGCGGATTCTCGGCGGACCTGGATGGCGCCGCGGGTAATCTTCAGTCCCGTCATTTGATGTATTGCGCGTTGACCGGTCTTTTCGTGACGGGTCTCCTCGTATGGATAACCGAGTATTACACCGGGACCGAGCATCGCCCCGTGCAGATGGTCGCCAAGGCTTCGGAAACCGGCCACGGCACCAATGTGATTCAGGGACTGGCTATTTCGATGGAATCAACGGCACTGCCGGTTTTGGTGATTTGCGGCGGTATTCTTATCTCCTATTTTTCGGCCGGCACCTATGGCATTGCGATCGCCGCCACGACCATGCTTGCGCTGGGCGGCGTGATTGTTGCGCTGGATGCATACGGACCGGTAACCGACAATGCCGGCGGTATCGCTGAAATGGCGGATCTGCCCGCCGAGGTCCGTAAGTACACCGACGCGCTGGATGCTGTCGGCAACACGACCAAAGCCGTGACCAAGGGCTATGCTATCGGGTCAGCCGGTTTGGCGGCGCTAGTGTTGTTTGGTGCTTACACGGCGGATGTCGCGCATTATTTTCCCGCGCTCGCCGGCAAGGTGAAGTTCGAACTTCAAGACCCCTTCGTTGTGGTTGGGCTGTTCCTTGGTGGTTTGCTGCCCTATTTGTTTGGGGCGATGTGCATGCAATCAGTGGGACGCGCCGCGGGGGCTGTCGTTGTCGAAGTGCGCCGCCAGTTCAAGGAAATCCCGGGAATCATGGAAGGCACCGCGAAGCCCGAATATGGCCGGGCGGTAGACCTGCTGACCAAGGCGGCGATCAAGGAAATGATCCTTCCCTCCCTGTTACCGGTAATTGCCCCCATCCTCGTCTACTTTGTTATCCTCTGGGTTGCCGGGCAGGCGGAAGCCCTGACCACACTTGGCGCGCTGCTCCTGGGGACGATTGTCACGGGTCTGTTCGTCGCAATTTCGATGACGTCGGGCGGCGGCGCCTGGGACAATGCCAAGAAATATATCGAAGACGGTCATTTCGGCGGCAAGGGATCGGACGCTCACCATGCGGCGATAACCGGCGATACCGTTGGCGATCCTTACAAGGATACCGCGGGACCGGCCATCAATCCGATGATCAAGATCATCAATATCGTGGCCATTCTGTTGCTGGCTATTGTTGCCTAGCGGCCAGTGAAACCTAAAATGAAAACGCCCCGGCAGGAATGTCGGGGCGTTTTTCTTGGGCTTTCAGAAATAAATTCTTACTTCGAATCGCCATCTTTTTCTGGTGTCGAAAAGCGCCCCACATTACCAATCAATTGTTGGATTACAGTAAGATCGCGCCCTTTAGTGGGTGTTTCACGTTCGACCAGCTTGATGTCTTTATCCTTGGGCGCGTCCCTCGCTTCGACTGTGTCGACCACCCCGGCGTCATTGAATTTGACGATAACAACCTTGCGGTCGAGAAATTCGGGTTTGAAGAAGGAAAGGGTTTTGACCCGCCCGCCAATATAATACCAGGTTTCTTTCTTGAACGTCGCCACCGCCGACGGCGTGCCAAGCAGGTTTTCGATATCGCTTTTTTTATGAAAACCTTTCCTGATTTTCGCGATGTCGGCCTCGTGGGGGAGGTTTCCCCGTACATTGACTTGCTCTTCGCAGGCGGTCACGCCAAACATGGCCACAATTGCACAGAGTGCAACGCACTTTAGTGGATTTTGGGGGCGCTTAGGCTGGTTGACTGAAGAGAACATATTTCGATTCTTTTCCAGGTGGTATGTGAGGGAAATGCGGACCATGTTGATACCCGATAGAATATCTATCGAGTATGCATGGTGGTCAGGTAATGTGGCCATACGGTGTCTTCATGTCAAATCTTCTGGTAACCAGGGCTGAAAGCGATGTTGGAAAAATTTTTTGGTAAATCGCCGGCACAGCGTGTTGCCGATGAGCTATATTTCCGCGCGGTGGCACAGGCGCGGCAAACGAATTTTTATACTGACATGGGGGTGCCTGATACCGTCGATGGCCGTTTCGATATGATAGCGCTTCATGTGTTTTTAATCTTGCGCCGATTAAAACAGGATAACGTCAGATCGGCGGCCACCGCACAGGCGTTGTTTGACACAATGTTTACCGATATGGATCGGGGATTGAGAGAATTGGGTGCCGGTGATCTTGGCGTCGGACGCCGTGTTAAAGCGATGGCAAAGGCGTTTTATGGTCGGGTTGCGGCCTACGATCAGGGGTTGACGACCGCCGATACCGATTTGCACGAGGCAATTTTGCGGAATATTTTTCGCGGTGATGAAAAAGAGCGGAGCTGTGCTCTTTCAATAGCATCTTATATGCGCGACCAGGCGGAAAAGCTGGACCATCAATCCATGGATGCACTTCTGCAAGGAGAAGTAATTTTCCCCGCGCCATGGGCCTGCATCGACGCAATGATCACGTCATGACCAGCGCAACGGGTCCTGAATTTTTCTTTGCCGTTCACTTGTCACTGATTGGGGCGAATGGAGCCGGCGCCCAATATGAGTTTAAGGCAAGTGCCGATCAGTGCTCGGCACTTGCCCTCCGTTTCGGTTGTGTCGAAATCCCAAGGTTCGAGATCAAGGCGAATGTCGTGCCGCTTCGGAAGCCCGGGCTTTTTCGTGTCAGTGGAGATGTTACCGCGCGCGTGGTCCAGAACTGTGTCGTTTCTCTGGAGCCTGTCGTATCCGACCATGAAGTGGAACTGGGCCTCTTGCTTTTGCCCGAATCCAAGGGAGAGGCCCCAGAATTGGAGGACGAAAGTGAAGATTTTGAATTCTATTCGGGAAATACGGTTGATCTGGGCGAGATTGGCGCGATCGAACTGGCGCTCGCGCTCGATCCGTATCCGCGCGCTCCAGGTATTTCGGTCACGGATTTAGGGCCTGGAGGCGTTGATAGCGGGTATGAGGTATATAAAGAGGGCTTTGTCGGTCGAAATAGGCCGTTCGAGGCGCTGGCGGCGCTTAAAAGAAAAGGCTAGATTAGAGAGAGTTTACGGCTTGGCCGAAAACCATTGATTTCATAAGTGGCTTGCCGATTGAAGCAATCTTCGCTAAGTATCCAGCCGCTTTTCCGCCTCTCGCCAGAGAAGGCTCGTATCTGAGAAAGTAAGCAATGGCAGTACCGAAGAAGAAGACGTCTAAATCGAAGCGGAATATGCGCCGGTCGCATGACGCACTTAGCAGTTCCGCCTACGTCGAATGTAATAATTGTGGCGAGTTAAAAAGGCCTCACCATGTTTGCTCGTCCTGTGGCTATTATGATGATCGGGAAGTGCTAGAGGCTTCGGGGGTCTGAGACGACTCAGTAATTCTGGTCTAGGGCTATTGAACAGGGTCCCGGTTTGAACCATCGTTTAACGATCGCAGTAGATGCGATGGGTGGAGACAGTGCCCCGGACATGGTTGTGGATGGGGTTGCTCGCGCTCGCACGCGATTTCCGAACGTTCATTTTCTGCTATTTGGAGATCAGGCGCGCATAGAGCCGCTGCTGGTGCTGCATAAGAATTTGCAGGCATCTGTCACTATTCGGCATACCGACCAGTTTGTCAGGTCCGAGGAAAAGCCGTCGCTTGCCTTGCGACAAGGCAAGCAATCAAGCATGCAGCTGGCCATCAATGCGGTCAACGATGGGGAAGCACAGGCTGTTGTATCCGCGGGAAATACCGGCGCGTTGATGGCGATGGCGAAGGTCACCCTGAAGACGTTGAATGGTATCGACCGGCCGGCAATCGGTGGGCTGATACCGACCCGGCTCGGCGAAAGCGTCATGCTCGATCTTGGCGCCAATGTAGAATGCGACGCCAATAATCTGGTTCAGTTTGGTATGCTGGGCGCCGCCTATGCCCGAACCGTTCTGGGACGGGAACGCCCCACCGTTGGACTTATCAATGTAGGTCAGGAAGAAATCAAGGGCGGGGAAAATGTTCAGCAGGCGGCGGCCCTTTTTCGCGCTGCGACGCTGCCCTTCGATTTTTACGGCTTTGTCGAAGGAGACGATTTAGGGGCGGGAACCGTCGATGTCTTTGTCGTTGATGGGTTTACCGGAAATATTGCGCTAAAAACACTTGAGGGAACGGTACGCCTTTATACCGAATATTTGCGTCAGACCTTTAAGAGTTCATTGCTGTCCCGTCTGGCCTTCCTGTTGGCGCGAAGCGCTCTCAAAAAAATGCGCACGCGCATTGATCCCCGATTATACAATGGTGCGACCTTTCTGGGTCTGAACGGCATAGTCGTAAAGAGCCATGGGGGGACCGATGGTTTTGGTTTTGCCAACGCCATAGGTGTCGCCGTTGATATGGTTACGAATAAAATCAATGAATTCATCATGCTGGAACTTTCGGAATACGGCGAGCAGCGCCCGACGGAAGCGGTTGTCACCGGATGATTCAGAGATCGGTTATTATCGGGTGCGGGGCATATTTGCCTGAAAGGATCGTTACGAACGCCGAACTCGCGAAACAGGTAGAGACAACTGACGAGTGGATCCGACAACGAACCGGAATAGAACAGCGGCACATCGCGGCCGACGGAGAAAAGACCTCCGATCTTGCTCTGGCGGCGTCGAAAAATGCTATCAGCGCGGCCGGAATATCTGTTTCCGATATCGATATGATTGTTCTGGCAACCGCGACACCGGATGAAACATTTCCGTCGTCGGCGACTAGGGTTCAGGCGGAACTGGGGATGACGCGTGGAGCCGCATTCGACGTTCAGGCCGTTTGCACGGGCTTTGTTTACGCGCTGAATGTCGCGGATAATTTTATCCGCGTTGGTCAGGCCAAAACAGTTCTTGTTATTGGCGCGGAGACGTTTTCCCGAATTCTGGATTGGAGCGACCGGACAACGTGCGTTCTGTTTGGTGATGGCGCCGGGGCCGTCGTACTGCAGGCCCAGGACAGCGAAGGGACGAACAGGGATCGTGGCATACTGAGCAACCATATCCATTCAGACGGCCGCCACCACAATCTTCTGTACGTGGATGGTGGTCCGTCTTCGACAAAAACCGTGGGGCATTTGCGAATGGTTGGCCGCGAAGTGTTTCGCCACGCTGTCGCGAATATGGCGTCTGTCCTTGTTGAGGCCCTTGAATTCAATGGATTATCGCCAGCCGACCTGGATTGGTTGGTGCCGCATCAGGCGAACCGGCGCATTCTTGACAGTACGGCGCAGAAGCTGCGTCTTGATATGGAAAAAATTGTCGTTACGGTCCAACGCCATGCCAACACGTCCGCGGCATCTATCCCGCTTGCTCTTGCCGAAGCGGTTGGCGACGGTCGAATACAGCCCGGAAACGTTGTCGCTTTAGAAGCAATGGGTGGTGGTTTCACGTGGGGTTCGAGCATAATTCGATGGTAGATTATGGTGGCGTTGCCCTGATCTGAAGCAAATCTCTTATGTACTTGATATTGACGGACTTATTCGGTTCCGTTACCGTTGTCCGGTAGAGAATTGGGGGGGACCATGGCTAGCTCAACGATGACGCGAGCGCAACTTAGCGAATCCGTATATCAGGAAGTGGGGCTTTCTCGAAACGAGTCGGCAGAACTCGTTGAGAACGTTCTCGATGCTATTTCGGATACTCTTGTGAACGGGGAATCGGTGAAGATTTCCTCGTTTGGAAGTTTTTCCGTCCGCCAGAAGGGTGAACGGAAGGGACGAAATCCCAAAACTGGCGAAGAGGTGCCGATCAAGCCCCGACGCGTTTTGGTTTTTCGGGCTTCAAACGTCTTAAAGCAAAGGATCAATCGTTCGCTCAATCCGGCGCGCGAGAATGAGGTTTCCTCCGGCACGTCATGACTGGAGAGCTCGTTGCAGACGAGAAGGGGAGGCGTGGCGTAAAATCCGCTACCGCCTTTCGGACGATTAGCGAGGTCGCATCCGATCTCAGCGTCCCCTCGCATGTGTTGCGGTTTTGGGAAACCAAGTTTTCTCAGGTCAGGCCGCTGAAAAGGGGGGGTGGCCGCCGTTATTACAGGCCGGAAGATGTAGATCTTCTGCGTAATATACGCACATTGTTGTATGACAACGGATACACCATAAAAGGTGTTCAGAAACTTCTGCGCGAAGGGCGGGCGCTTACACCGTCATCCGGCGCCGGTTCATCGAAAAAGAATTCTACGGAACAGGCAGATCAACTTATGCCGATGGCTGAAAGTCCGGCTAACAAGCAGGCACAATTATCGGCGACAACCCGCGGGGTACTTAGCGATTTACTGCGGGAACTCGAGGAACTTCGGAAAATTTTACGAAGAGGCTAACAAAGCGTCCGGGAACGTTGCGTCCTGGCGGTGTCGATCGTAGATTAGGCGTTGTGACCTGATCGATGAGAGATGGTTTAGTCTACTGAAACGGAGCGTGGCGCAGTCTGGTAGCGCACCACACTGGGGGTGTGGGGGTCGCAGGTTCAAATCCTGTCGCTCCGACCATTTAAAAAAGGGTGCCGTATTTTGGCGCCCTTTTTTGATGTCGCATTTCTAGTAGTCTGAATCATCTAAAGCACAGGGTATAGGTTTTTCAGTTTGATGCGGGCGTCTTGTGTTG
>JAQBTY010000173.1 GCA_027624735.1 Pseudomonadota bacterium
ATCTCAACAGGTTAATCCATGCTCACCAACCATTAAACGCCGCACCGTGAATAATTCGGGCTAGGGGAGGCAGTCACCAGCTAAAAAGCGCCATCCCGCAGTCCGACAAAGCCTCGGATCCTTTAAATCATCGTCCTCTGGCGGTCCAGGCGCAAATATCCTACTCTACCGTCGTTAACGTCGTTCTATCGATTCAAGACAGGGAAGGTCGCCCAAACCGGGAATGACGTCTTAAAATGGGAAACTATGTCATGCAGAAAAGAATAGGCTCACTCGTTGCCGCGAGCGCGGTAGCACTGATGCTCGCACCGACACCTGCCGCCGCGGATGACGATTATTACAAGGGAAAAACCATCCAGTTTATGGTTGGTTTCGGCGTCGGCGGTGGTTACGACGCCTATTCGCGAATGCTGGCGCCGCACTTTGCCCAAAGGCTGGGGGCGACCGTCGTGGTGGTGAATCAGCCCGGCGCAGGCGGCATGAACTCGCTGAATCGATTCGCCCGTGCGCCCGCGGACGGACTGCGACTGACCCTCGTCAACGGAACCGGCGCTGCTACTCAGCAAATTCTCGGTGTGAAGGGGGTTCGATTCGACCTCACCAAGCTGAAATATCTCGCCATCACCGACTTTTCGCGCTGGGTGTTTCTGGTTCAGCCGAAATCGCCCTACAATACGGTGGAGGACGTGATGAACGCCAACGAGCCCATCAGATTCGGGGCTTCTGGGCGTCTGGATGCTCTCGGTGTGGGCGCCACCTTTGCGTGTCACGCCATCAAGCTCAACTGCCAGATCATTGGCGGCTATAAGGGTAGTGCCACGGTCGCGCTGGCGCTTGCCCAGGGAGAGGTGGACGCGCTCTACGTATCCGAAACTTCGGCATTCAACTACGTCAAATCCGGAAACGCCAAGGCGATCACAACCTGGAACCGGAAGCGCGCGGGCCTGTTCCCCGATCTGCGGGCAATCACGGAGGTGCTCTCGTTGAAGGACGACCAGCTCTGGTGGATCGACATTCGCAACACGATCGAGGGGCTGGGCCGGATGCTCGTGGCTCCGCCGGGCACTCCCAAGGCGCGGGTCGACACATTGCGTGCGACGGCGAATGCAATCCTTACGGACAAATCGGTCATCGCAGAGGCTAACAAACGGAAGCGATTCATCAGGTTCATCAAGGCATCGGAAGCAGAGCGGATGGTGCGTCGCGTGCTAACCGAGCTCACACCCAAGGAGAAGGCCGACATAAAGGACCTCCTTATGAAGAAGAAGTAGGCGCAGTTGGAGAGTGTGCCCCGTCAGCCGTAGTTGGACAGAAGTGGCTTTGTCATCTAATGGACGCCCCTTCAGTGCCCGTGGAAGCAACATTTGACCAAAAAGACGCCCACTCCATCACAATGAGCGGCCCCGCCGACCAAGCGATGCCGGGAGCGGGAGCCATCCACCCATCTCTTGTGGGTTAAACAGAGGCCAACGGCTCAGCCGACGGAAGGTCGCCGCTCGTGCTTTGCGATCCGGAACATGCTCTAGTTTGAGGGGCGTGAATAGCACAAACCCCCATGATTAAATCACAGGCAACGGGCGGGTCTCAGACCCGCCCGGGACGTGGCTAAAAACTATTCCGCCGGCGCCTGTTCGCGGGGATTGCGGATATTGACGTTGCCCATGATGTCCTTGCGGGTTTCATAATCGATGATCTTGATGTCGTCCTGTGGGCCCGTGCGGTTGCCCATCATGATCATCGGGCCGTCGCCGGTGTTTTCCAGCTTGTAGAACGAACCGCCATTGATCAGCGCCGCCATGCCGGGATTGAGTTCGGCCTTGCCGCCGTCGGGGAAATGCATGGTGCACTGGCCCTCGAAACAGATGAAGGTCTGGTCCGCGTTGTGACAATGCATTTCGTCGTGGTCTCCCGGGTTGGGGTAGTAATGGACCCAGGCATGCATCTTGCGGGTATTGAACACCTTGGTGCGTTTCTTTTCCTTCTTGCCAACCTCGATGCAATTGATGATTTCGATAGCCATGATGAACTCCTTTTCCTAAAGCTAACTCAGTGATCCTGATGAACGTCGATAAGTGTGCCGTCGGGGTCGGCCAGATGGTAAGTGCCGTGCGGGCAGCGCTCAAGCAGCGCCAGCCGCGCCTTGCCTTCGTCGTTGAACGCGATGTCGCGTGGCCATAGGGCCGGGTTTTGTGATTTCAGCTTCTCGGCATTTGCGATAAAGGCATCGAGATTCGATGTGCGGAACCCGATATGGTCCAGTGCCGGCTGTTCAATCCCGGTGCCGTTAAAATCGGAAATTTTCCACGGCAGAATGGACAGGGTGACTCGCCCGTCTGTCAGATGGTGCGAGCCGTCGTCGGTTTCCGAATTGCGCGCTTCGAGCTCGAATACGTCCGAATAAAAAGTGGCGACCCGCTCCGGTTCTCGCACCCGGAGGGCAAAATGATCGATGGACATTTCCTGCTTCCAGCCGTCCATCTCATAGACTTCCGCGCGGTTATCATGGCCGGGCTGCGACAGGTCAAAATAATTGCCGGCCGGATCGTGGGTGCTGTAGCTGGCGAATGGACGATTACCGGGTCGTTTCACGATCTCGATATCGGGGTAATCCTTGTTGATGCGCGAGCAGGCCAGATCGAAATCCTCGACCTCGATGCCGAAATGATCGAGACCGCCGCGCCGGCCCGGCCGGCGTGGAATGAGCGTGACACCCACATAGCCGTCGCCGACCGAGATGGCGGATTGCTCGCGTTCGGTAACGCCCGAGACCTTCATGCCGAAATACGCCCGGTAAAACATACCAAGGAGGGTGTATTGATCGGTGGTGATGGCGAGATGGTTTAGTCAGGAAAACATGGCCTGTTGCCCCCGCAAGATTGTATTTTTAAGTCGGCCATATTGTCGCTCCCGAAGGGCGTTGCGTCGAGTCTAATTATAGGATGCCCAGAACTAAAAATTATACGTAAATTTTCAGAGCTGGGACGCAAAGCCTCACACCACCTGACCGCAGGCATGGCCGGATGCCCAGGCCCACTGGAAATTGAAGCCACCCAGATGGCCTGTCACGTCCACCGCTTCGCCAATGAAATAGAGGCCGGGGACGGATTTGGCCTCCATGGTTTTAGATGAAAGCCCGCCGGTGTCGATGCCACCGACGGTGACCTCCGCCGTGCGCATGCCTTCCGATCCAACGGGGGTGATGCGCCAGGCGTTAATCTGGTCGGCGAGGCGCTTCAGTGTTTTATCGGACGCGTCCGCCAATCGCCCGTCGCATCCGGTCCAATCGACCATTCTTTCAGCCAGCCGCCTCGGCATGAGCTGGGCCAGAACCGTGTGGGCTTCCTTCCTGGGCTGCTCGTCCTTGGCCTGTTTCAGATGCCGCAACAGATCGATGCCGGGAAGCAGATCGATCGTGATCGTATCCCCTGCGTTCCAGTAAGAGGAAATCTGCAGAATGACCGGCCCGCTGAGACCGCGGTGGGTGAATAACAATGCCTCGGTGAAGGCAACCTTGCCGAGACTGACCGTCGCGTCCAGGGAAACCCCGGTCAGCCCGGCAAGCGCCGCCATGGTGTCGGCATCGAAGGTGAGGGGGACGAGGCCGGGGCGCGGATTGATGATTTTGAGACCGAACTGGCGGGCGATTTCATAGGCGAAGCCGCTCGCGCCCATCTTCGGTATGGACGGGCCGCCGGTGGCGATAACCAGGGACTCCGCTGTAAAGGAGTCGTGATCCGTCTTCACGGTGAAACCGGAATTTTCTTGGGACACAAGTTTCACGTTTATGGCGGTCTTGATGGTCACGCCGCGCGCTTCATCGAGCAACATGTCGGTGATCTGTTGCGCCGATCCGTCGCAGAATAATTGTCCGTGCTCGCGCTTGTGATAGGCGATGCCGTGCCGCTCCACCAGCGCGATGAAATCGTGCTGGGTGTAGCGCGCCAGCGCCGACACACAAAAACGCGGGTTCTCCGACAGGAAATTTTCCGGCGCGGCATACAGATTGGTGAAGTTGGCGCGCCCGCCGCCGGAGATGCGGATCTTCTGGCCCACCTTGGCCGCCCGGTCGAGCAGCAGCACGCGGCGGCCGCGCTTGTTCGCTTCGCCCGCGCACATCAGGCCGGCCGCGCCGGCGCCGATGATGATGGCGTTAAGATCAGCCACGAGAATCAGCCATGAAAATCAGACTGTTGCGCGGACTAGATGGATCGCGCTCCGCCGCGCCGCGCCCCGCCAAACACCTTGGTGTTGGCCGTTGAACTGGGTTTTTTTATCGAGCTGGACCCCGGATCGAACTGTCCGGGGCGAATGGCCTTGTCGGTCCGGTCGGCGCCGGCTTCCCGTTTTTTGACTTTTTGGCCCGCTTTTGCCTTAGCCCGTTCCCGGGCTCTCGCTTTTGTCATGTTGTATGCGCCTTTCTAATTGAACTTTTCTAGCCCTTGGTGCGGCCGAGAAATACCGAGGGGATGATAGCGGCCAGGAATACCAGAGCCACGATAAAAAATCCGTCACGAAATGCGATCATTTGAGCCTGATCGAAGATTGCCTGTCCGAGATGGTGCAGGGCGGCCGATTTTTGAAGGGCTTCCGGTGTTCCCGCCAGTGATAGATAGGTTTGCATGGTGCGAAGAAAATCGCTGGTTGTTTCATTGCCGGCGGTTTGCGTTGAAATGAACGCCTCGCCATACATGGCGGACCGGGAATGCACGGTTGTCGCCAGCGCCGTTATGCCGAACGCGGCGCCGAGTTGCCGGAAATAGCTGGTTAGTCCGGCCCCCTGGCTGATGAGGTGGGGCGGCAGGGCGCGCATGCCGCCGACCGTCAGGGACGGGAATACGAACCCCAGCCCGACCCGGCCGAAAATGAGCCACCAGGCGAACAGCCAGAACGGCGTCGTTGCGTCCGCCGCTGTCATCCAGTAGGCGGAGATGGCCGTCATGGTCAATCCGATGCTGATCGGCAGCGCCGGCGGCACCATATCGCTGATGCGGCCGGCGATCGGGAAAACCAGGGCGAGCAGGAGACCCGCCGGCATCAGCAGCAGCCCGGCCTTGGTCGCGGTATAGCCCTGCACAAGCTGGACAAACAGCGGCACCAGATACCACAGTCCGAAATTGCCGATGCCCCACACAAAGGAAATGACGATGGCGGCGACAAACCGCCCATAGGCAAAGACCTTCAAATCCAGCAAGGGATGGGTGCAGCGCCATTCCCAGACGATAAAGGAAACCAGCGCGACGATGGCGGTCCCGAAATAAATAAGGATGATGTCCGACCACCAGCCGCTCCGCGATCCGTTGGAAAGGCCCGTGAGCAGGGAGAACAGGAAAATCGACATCAGAATTATTCCGGACCAGTCGAAGGCGCGCCGTTTGTTTTCGGGCGAGCGCCCGGGCATGAAAACGACCGCCATCAGGGAGCCCAGGGCGCAGAACGGCAGCACCATATAAAACACCGCGCGCCAGCTGAAGATATCGACCAGAAAGCCGCCGCAGGCGGGTCCAAGCGCCGGCGCCAGCACGATACCGAAGCCGAAAAAACCCATGGCGCGGCCGCGTTGCTCCGGCGGGAAAACCTCATAAATGACCTGGAGCGCGAGCGGATGGATCAGCCCGGCGCCAAAACCCTGGAGAAGGCGTGCCAGGATCAGCATGTCGAAGGTCGGGGCCACGGCGCCGAGCATCGAGCCGGTCACGAACACCACCATGGAGAGGTGGTAGGTGTTCCGTTTGCCGACCGCGCCGATCACCCACGAATTCAGCAGCATGCTGAGCGTCATGACCGCGAGGAATCCGGCCGAGAGCCACTGCGCCTTGTCCTGGCCCACGCCATAGGTGCCCATGATGTCGGGGATGGCGACATTGATGATGGTGCTGGACAGGATCAGCGCAATATTGCCGATCATGGCGGTCAGAGTCAGAAGCCATCGATAGCTGGACCCATACCGGTCGGCAAGGGCGTCAGCGGTCGACGATGCCAATATCCACCTCGACCATCATGCCGGGCCGTAGCTTGGTGCTTTTCTTCTCCAACTCGATCCGTATGGCGAGGCGCTGCGCGATCTTGGTGAAATTACCGCTCGGGTTTGGCGTCGGCAGAAGGGCGAATTCGCTGGTCGCGGCATTTCCGATACGGGCGATGCTGCCGTGAAACACCTCATCCGGATAGGCGTCGACCGTCACGGTGGCGGTCGATCCCAATGTCAGAAACTTGACGTCGGTTTCCCGAACGTTGGCCGCGACCCAGATTCTCCTGGGGTCGTGCACCATGAGCAGGCGCTGGCCGGCGGTGACGTACTCACTCGCATTGACGAAAGTCTTGTCGACGACACCGCCGATCGGGCTGCGGATGATCCGGTCGCGCATGTCCAGCGTCTGGCGGTCGTGTTGCGCCTGGATTTCCGTCTTCTGATGGGTCAGGGCGGCGAGTTGGCGGTCCAGAACCAGAAGCTTTTCGCGATCGGCACTGGCCTCGATAAGCGAGGCCCCGGCCGCCGCCACCTCGGCGAGGGCCTGCTGATAGGCCTGCTCGGCGACACGGAAGGTCTTGCGCCGTTCCTCCCAGCGCTGCCGCGAGACCACTCTGCGCGCCAGCAGGGTTTTGGTGCGTTCGAAATCGGTCTTGGCGAGATCCAGATCCGACTGCCGCCCGGCCAGCGCGGCCTTGACCGCCTGTAGTTGCGAACTGCGCATCTTGTACTGGCTGCTGGTCTGGCGATCGACCATCTGTTTCTCGGCGCCAAGGCGCGCACGTTCTGCGTCAAGGGACAGCAGCCTTGCATCCAGCTCGGCCAGGCGTAATCTTGCGTCGCGGTCATCGATGGCGACCAGCACATCACCGGCCTTGATGGCGTCTCCCTCGGAGACGCTGATCCTGGTGACCCAGCCAGAGACACGGCTGCTGACCGAGATCACGTCGGCGGTGATACGGGCATCATCCACGTAGACATGGCTGAACCGGTCATAGATCCAGCTGCCCAACGCAATCAGTCCGGCGATCGCCAGTGACCCCAGCGCGGCGTTGCGCATGACGCGGCCGAACCGGCGCCACGATGATCGCTCCGTCTGATAGGCCACGGTCTCCAGAGGCCCGGGGTTGCTGGTATCCACAATTTTCTCCAGTGGCGTCCGCCAAACACCGAGGCACGTCTACGCGGGTTAATTTTGGCGAATTACTTATGGTACGACGATTTCGGACAGCCGAACATCACAAAGGACGCTTTATTTTGCGGTGTGCTTTCAGCCCGTTAAATTGCGTTTACGGCGGCTTACCCTCTTTCGCGCCACTGGTGTCCGGTTTAGCTGTCACGAAGACGTTATTAGCGCGCCAGACGGCGCGCACCCCCCCACCTAACCTCCCCCACAAGGGGGGAGGGAAAGATTTTCAATGACTTACGGCCTTCAATCCCCTCCCCCTTGATGGGGGAGGGTTAGGGGGGGGGTGATGACAAATATGGGCGGGGGTGATTGCAGATATGATTTCGTTTAAGATGCGCTGCAAATAATCAAGGAGGCATGATGACAAAAAAAGACCATACCAACATCCGAGAGCGGGTGAAAAAGCCGCCGTCTGCGGTATTTGTCGATAGCTACTTCGCCCCCCGAGTCGCGCGCGAAATCGCCTACAATTTCGACAACGAAATGCAGCTCAACCTCGCCCATGGCCTCATGCTGACACGCCAAGGCATCATCACCAAAAAGGATATGCGGAAAATTCTTAAAGTTGTGCTCGCGGTGATGAAAAAAGGCCCCGAATCCTTAGGCGTCGACCATAAGGTTGAGGACTTATACTCCTACACCGAGCGCCACATTATTAAAGCGCTCGGACCCGAAGTCGGTGGACGCTTGCACACCGGGCGCTCACGCAACGATCTGCACACCACCACCTGGCGCATGGCGTTGCGGGAGAACCTCTTAAACGTACTCGATGGGTTGGCGGATATGCGCGCCATGACGATCAAGCTCGCACAAAAACACATGACCACCGTGATGCCCGGTTATACCCATTCGCAACACGCACAACCGATTACGCTCGGCTATTATCTGCTTACATTCGCCGATGTTTTAGAGCGCGACTTCTCCAGGCTTTCCGCAGGTCTTGGGCGCACCAACAAATCGCCCTTGGGATCGGGCGCGCTGACCACCACCGCATTTCCGCTCGATCGAAATTACACGGCGAAAGCGCTCGGCTTCGACGGGTTGCTGGAAATTGCCTATGACGGCGTTTCAAACCGCGACGATGCCTTAGAAGCAGGCGCGGCCTTGTCCATTCTCATGACGAATATCTCGCGGCTTGCGTTTGATCTACAAAGCTGGAACACCCTTGAATATCAATTCATCGAACTCGGCGATGAACATTCTTCCGTCAGCTCGATCATGCCGCAAAAGAAGAACCCCTCTTCCTTGGAGCACGCGAAGGGCGTTGCCGGTATTGTCGCCGGTGATTTTATTGCCGCGCTGAGTTGCGTTAAAAACACATCCATGAGTGATGTCGGCGACGGCGTCACCGCGCTCAATGAGCCGGTACTCGATGCCTGCACCCGCACGCGGAAAATTCTCGCCGTCATGACGGAAGTGCTCGAAGCTATAACCGTCCACAAAGATGCCATGCTCAGGTCCGCAGAAGTCGGCTTTGGCTCAGCGACCGAACTGTCCGATGTTATCGTGCGCGAGTCCGGATTGTCGTTTCGCATGGCCCATAACATCGTCGGCCGCGTGGTCCGTGAAACCATGGCGGCCGGAAAGACTGCCCTCGATATAACGGCACAGGATTTGGATGCTGCGAGCCGTGCGTTATTCGATAAACCCTTGAAAATACCCGCAAAAGCCGTCGCCGATGCGTTGGACCCGGCGAAGAACATTCACCTGCGCACGATGACCGGCGGCCCCGCACCCAAAACCATGAAGGCCATGATCGCGGCGCGGAA
>JAQBTY010000174.1 GCA_027624735.1 Pseudomonadota bacterium
ATTCTGCAGCGGCCCGCATGAAGGACGACCTTGGCGAAAACGCCGAGGCGATGTCCGATCTATGGCGGCAGAAGCAGCTCCAATACACTTGGCTGCGCAGTCTGATGGGGCGGCATGAGGATTTCTGGCAAATAACCGGCGATGCCCTCGATTATGCGATGCGCGCGCTCGACATGGAGGACGCAGGTCTGCGCGCGCAGTTGATGGCTTTGTATTTGCAACTCGACGCTTACCCTGAAGTTGCGGAGGTGCTGGAGAAACTTAAAGACGGCGGCAAAAAAACGGCGATCCTGTCGAATGGCGAGCCATCGATGCTGATTGCGGCGGCCAAAAACGCCGGAATTTATCCACTGCTCGATAGCATCCTTTCTGTCGAGAAAGTCGGCATCTTCAAGCCGCACCCGTCGGTTTACCAGATTGCGGTGGATGAAATGAAGGTCGCGCCGAACCAGATTTCGTTCCAATCGTCCAACGGCTGGGATGCGCATGGCGCCGGCGCGTTCGGGTTCACCGTCGCCTGGGTCAACCGGTTCGAACAACCGGATGAAAATTTGCCGGCAGCTCCTCATGTCGTGATCGGATCGCTTTCCGAGTTGCCGCCACTCCTCGGCCTGTAGACACCCATACAATGCCCTTTCGCGAACGCCGCATAACGTCTTATGACAACCTATCGCTTTACGTGCGGGACTACGGGAATCCGTTCGACAAACGGCCTCCGCTATTCTGCCTCGGCGGGCTAACCCGGAATTCCAAGGACTTTGAAGGTCTAGCGGAACGGTATAGCAAAGACGGGCGCCGCGTAATTTGCCCGGATTATCGCGGCAGAGGCCAGTCCGCGTACGATCCGAACTGGAAGAATTACGACCCACGTATTTACATTCGCGACATTCAGGACCTGCTTGCAGCACTGAATATTCATCGCGTCGTCGTGGTCGGCACCTCGCTGGGTGGAATTCTTGGCATGGGCATGGCCGCCGCGATGCCGAGCGCGCTGGCCGCCGTCATCATCAACGACGTCGGGCCCGAGGTTGAAACCGATGGGCTCAACTTTATCATCGATTATATCAAAGATGACCGGCCGCACGACGACTGGGACGCCGCGGTGGCAACCATCAGAACAATGCTGCCAAACCTGACGTTTCAGGACGAGGGCATCTGGCTGAAGATGGCCCATAATACATTCCGCGAGCGCGAAGACGGCAAGCTGTATTTCGACTGGGATGTTAATATCGCCAAGCCTTTGATGGATTCTTCCTATGCTATTCCTGATATGTGGCCGCTGTTCCGCGCTCTGAAACACGTGCCGGCGCTGGTTCTGCGCGGTGCCGAATCCGACATTCTGTCACCCGACTGTTTTGCCCGCATGCAACGGGAAAAGCCCGACATGGTCGCTGTCGAAATTCCTCGCGCAGGCCATGTGCCAACGCTGGCGGAGCCCGAATCCCGCGCTGCGCTGGACCAGTTTCTTGCCCGGCACTGAACGGCTTCCGGTCATTGAAGACATCCGCTCGGCCGCTGAACGTATCAAAGGCATTGCGGTTCGAACCCCGCTGCTGGAATCCGAAAAGCTAAATACCCGCCTCGGAGCTCGGGTCCTTCTGAAGTGTGAAATGTTCCAACCCGTGGGCGCATTCAAAATACGTGGTGCCTGGAATTTGATCTCCCGGCTGACCGAACCCGAACGGGCAAACGGCGTCGTCGCGTTTTCATCGGGAAACCATGCCCAGGCGGTCGCCTGGGCGGCCCGGCGGTTCGATATCCCCTCAACGATCGTCATGCCGTCCGATGCACCCTCGATAAAAATCGAAAACACACGCGCCCTCGGTGCGGACGTCGTGTTGTATGACAGAATCGCGGAGGATCGTGAAAATATCACGCGGCAGATCGTCGACCGCACCGGCGCCGTAATCGTACCGCCATACGACCATCCCCTAATAATCGCAGGACAGGGTACGGTAGGTCTCGAGATATGCGAACAATGCGATGAGTACGGGACGTCCCCCGACCTCGTTATCGTGCCTTGCTCCGGCGGTGGGCTGGTCGCAGGCTGTTCGATCTCCCTGAAAGACAGGTTCCCCGACGTGGCCGTTTATGCGGCGGAACCTGAAATGTTCGATGACACCGCGAGATCGCTTAGCGCCGGAAAGCGGCTCAGCAATCCCCCGGGCTCAGCATCGATATGCGACGCGCTGCTCGTACCGACACCGGGTGAACTAACATTCGAGATAAATAAAAAGAATCTTTCCGGCGCCGTCGCCGTCGCCGATCAAGAAGTCAGGAAGGCTGTTTGGGCGGCATTTGCGGATGCGAGGCTCGTTGTCGAGCCAGGTGGTGCCGCAGGCCTGGCCGCCGCACTTGCCGGTCACCTCGACATTGAAGGGCGTACGGTTTGCATCGTCCTGTCCGGTGGAAATATCGACGCAGCACTACTCGCAGAAATTCTGCAAAGCCCTGAAACATTCCTCTAGAACGAACTCCGATCGACATCGGTAATAACGAGATCGAGTTTGGGATCGTCAGCTTCGGCTTTATCGAGCCGCCTGCAGTGACCGTCAAGGCGCGCGCCAGGCTCAATTGCCAGCATGTCATGCAGCACGTCTCCCTCTACGCGGGATGAACGCGAAAGCGTTACGGAATCCACCTTGATCTGTCCGATCACTTCGCCATGGACAAGACAATCCTCGGCAACGACCGAGCCGTTGATTCTTCCGGTCTCACCAATGGTAAGCTTGGCACAATAGATGTCTCCGGAAAGCGCGCCATCAATTTGAATTTCGCCGTCACTGGTAATATTTCCAGTGACCTGCATCCCCGCACTGAGGATCGACGGCGCGCCGGGGGCCCGCCGTCCGCTACCGTCTTTATCCTTTGAAAACATCTTTCCCCGCTTTCATAAATTTGAGTGGGTCAACGCTTCGCTTGTTTACCTGAATCTCATAATGCAGATGAGTGCCGGTACTCCGACCGGAGCTACCGATTTGTCCAATTTTCACACGATAACCCAAATTCTGGCCCCGTTTAACGTAGATCCGTCGAAGGTGACCGTATCGGGTAACGACACCGTTACCGTGATCGATTGCGACAAATCTGCCGAAGCGGCCTTTCCAGCCGGCATAAATCACCTTGCCAGGCGCAGTCGAGAAGACTATCGCCCGGTTTTTAGCCCCAAAATCCACTCCGCGATGCATCGCCTTGGAACCGTTAATCGGATCCTGCCGCAGCCCGTAATTGCTCGACACATAATAATAATCCAGCGGCGGCGCCAACGGCAGGCCACGTACAATACGCTGCAGCCCATCGAGTTGATCGAGCATGCCGTTCGCGCCAGACAACACCAATTCGAATTTATCCTGTTCCGCATTCACGTCGGAGCGCGACGCCGGCTCAAAAGGTCCGCCCTGGGCGAATGAGGCAACGCCCTGAGCACGCAACATCCGGTCGACATTAACTCCCGCGGTCGCGAGCACATTTCGTAAACGCTTGACTTCGGACTGTGACATGTCGGCGATACGGTCAAGCAAGGCCGACTGTGATTCCTTGATGTCCCCCAGTCGTTTCTGGAGCGCCGTCACGCGGGTGTTGAGGGTGAGGCCTTTTCGGTTGGCGTGACTTTTTTCCGCCAATGCATCAGCAAGTTCGGACCCGGTGTTGCGGAGCTCGCGTGTCAATGATTGATTTTGCGACGTTGTGCGTCCGAGGTGGGTTTCGAGCATCGCGAGGCGTTTGGCCAGAGCGCGCTTCTCGCTTTCCGCCTTTCTCCGCTCATCGTCAATCCGGGTAATTTCTTTCTGCAACGACCGAAGATTTCCGTCGAGTGTCCGGTTTTGTCCGATAAGAGAGACCAGACCTTTGTGGTTTTTTTCCAGCGAATCCGTGACGTCCGCAAAACCGCGCCGAGCATTGTCGAGCTCATTTCGAAGTGACAGATTTACTTGATCGCGCGCGGAGATCGCGGCGTCCTTCGCGGAGACAATCTTGTCGTAAGCGACATAGGCGTAGCTTGCGTGGACGATCCAGGCAACGAACGCGCCCAAAACCAATAAACTTGCAGCCTGCACATATCGCGGCACTCTCAGATAGGAAACGCGACCATGCGAACGCACGATGAATTGCCGATCGGTCATGCCCGATCGGCGGGCTTTTTTCGAAATGCGCCGATGAAGTAGCGCATGTTCCTTATTCATCTTACGCAACCTGGACATATACCCTGGACGCCCCCCTAATTATTAAGTCCCGTTGCTATCCGGGTGAATATTCAGGTGCCAGCATTGATAAGAGCTGTCGAACCGGCACTGCGTAAATTCGACAATCGCCTTACGAGGCATTGTGATTGGGCGCCCGAAGCAGCAAAACCACGCCCAAGGCAATCGCCACTAGCCCTAGCAAAGCCGCCACAATGCCGCGTGGGCCCATATATATCATGCCTTCATGGGAATTGCCCGCGATGTCAGTCATGTAGGCATAATTGTTCACCAACACGCCCAAAATGATCAGCACAACGCCTAAGCTTCTCTTCTTCGCCATATCCTGTCCCCAGCCCAAACACACAAACTACCAAACCACCAAATCTACCGTAAGCGTCCGGCGTGCCCGACCTTGTCTCTTTTATCCTGATCGCGAATCTTAGTGTCGATGGCGGGCGCTAGTGTCCACCATCGATAGTGGACACTATCGGGGTTTATCGATGTCGGATCGGCGGCGGCGGCGGATTTGGGATGACGACGAGAAGCGTCGGATTGTAGCGCAGACGAAGTTTCCGGGTGTATCGGTGTCGCAGGTGGCGCGGCGCTATGACGTGAACGCGAACCTGGTGTTCAAATGGCTGCGCGATCCGCGTTTTGCGCGAGGCGAAGAGGCCTGTCCCTTTCTGCCGGTTGAGGTAATCGCCGAACCGCCGCGGCCAATCCCAGATGTGGCAGCGTCGGAATCGAAGATAGAAATCACCCTGTCGAATGGCCATCGGGTGAGCATCGGCGGCGCGTACGATCCGGATGCCCTCTCCCGGCTTTTACGCGGTCTGAGTTCATGATCCCGGTTCCGGCATCGACGAAGATCTGGCTGGCTGGCGGGGTGACGGACATGCGGAAAGGCTTCGTCGGTCTGTCGGCGCAGGCGGAGACGGTTCTCAAAGCGGACCCGTATTGCGGTCATCTGTTTGTGTTCCGGGGTCGGCGCGGCGATTTAATCAAAGTGATCTGGTGGGACGGCCAGGGCGCCTGCCTGTTCTCGAAGCGTCTCGAACGGGGCCGGTTCGTGTGGCCGGCGGCGGCGGGTGGCAAGCTTGTGATCGGCACGGCGCAACTGTCGATGCTGCTGGAAGGGATCGACTGGCGCACGCCGCAGCGGACGTGGCGGCCGCTGACGGCAGGGTGATAAAACCTGTTTTAATACAACGGTTTGATGCTGTTTTGGATTCCAGTGTTGGCCGGAATCTGATAGAGTTCCGCCATGCTCGACGATGTCCAGAAGCTGCCGGATGATCCCTCCGTCCTGAAGGATCTCGTGGCGTCGTTGGCGTCCGAGCTCAAGGTCCGGGACATTCTGATCGAGAAGCTGAAGCACCAGCTGGCGGGCCAGCGCCGCCACCTGTTCGGATCGCGGTCGGAGTCTCTCGACCAGCTTGAACTGACGCTGGAAGAGGAAGAGATCGCGCGCGCCGGCGAAGAACCTGCCGAACAGACCACGCCTGCACCGACCGGAGAAAAACGTCAGCCAAAGCGCCGGCCCTTGCCCGATCGCCTGCCACGTAATGAGATTGTCCTGTCGGCAGGCGATGCCTGCGCCGCCTGCGGCGGCCAGCTCAAGCGGCTTGGCGAGGACGTGACCGAAGAGCTGGAATATGTTCCCGGCCGTTTTATCGTGAACCGCATCGTTCGTCCGCGCATGGCCTGCGCCTGTTGCGAGACTTTCCATCAGGCCGAACTGCCGTCGCGGCCGATCGAGCGGGGGCGTCCGGGTCCCGGCCTTCTGGCGCATGTGCTGGTCAGCAAATATGCCGATCATCTGCCGCTTTACCGGCAGAGCCAGATGTTTGGCCGCGAGGGGATCGAGCTGGATCGATCAACGCTCGCCGACTGGATCGGCCAATCCTCCAGACTGCTTGAGCCGTTGGCGGATGCGATTGGCCGCCATGTGCGGCGCGGACAGGCGATCTTCGCCGACGATACGCCGGTGAAGATGCAGGCGCCGGGAACGGGCAAAACAAAGACAGCTCGGTTTTGGACTTACGCGAGAGACGAGCGACCCTGGGCCGGCAGTGCGCCGCCCGCCGCCTGGTATCGGTTCTCGATCGATCGCAAGGCGATGCGGCCGAGAGCTCACCTCAAGGAGTTCGAAGGTTGGATGCACGCCGACGGCTATGCGGGCTTTGAGGAACTTTACCGCTCAGGCCGCGTTCGCGAGGTCGCCTGCATGGCCCATATCCGGCGCAAGTTCGTCGATGTGCAGCAGTCGCAGGGCTCCGCCATCGCGGAGGAGGCGATCAAACGCATCGCCCAGCTCTATGCTGTCGAGAAAGAGGTGCGCGGCAAACCGCCGGATGAGCGGGTGCGGATCAGACAGGCCAATGCCAAACCCATCCTGGATGAACTGGAGGTCTGGCTGGGCGCTCAATTGCGCAGGATATCCGCCAAGACGCCGCTCGCCGGCGCAATCCGCTATGCCATCACGCGCGTCAAGCGGTTGAGGCCCTATATCGACCACGGCGTTCTGGAACTCGACAACAATACCGCCGAGCGCGCCATGCGCGGCATCGCCATCGGCCGCAAGAACTATCTCTTCATGGGTTCCGAAGGCGGCGGTAAATCAGCCGCTATCGCCTATACCCTGATCGAAACCGCGAAGCTCAACGGCATCGATCCGCATGCCTGGCTGACCGATGTTCTCGGCCGTATCGCCGACCACAAAATCACCCGCATCGACGAACTGCTGCCCTGGCATTACCCCCAAGCCTCAGCATAGCTGCCGCGCCCCTGAAAAGCGCAAGGTCGGGTAGGCCGGACGCTTACGGACCGGCTGCTATTCGCAAGAGAGATTTTTCTGGAATGCGGAAGTCGCTCATATGTATCCGGCCTGTTTGATCGGCTCGCGGGCCGTGGCCTTGATGGGAGTACGCACGCACCGTTTGTCTCATTAGCGGATCGGTTGCCGTCGATGTTGCGGGCAACCATTTGGGTCATCAGACTTTGAGTGCGTATTTGAATCCGTTCCATGCAGTATCTCAGTCGCGAACTTCGATGAGGCTATAGGGCTCAGATGGCCGCGGCCTCAGGAGTGTGGCTGTCGAAGGTCTTTTCGTGTCTCAGGACGCTCCATGCGATGCGGGCAAGCTTGTTGGCCAGTGCCGTGGCGAGTTTATTGCGATGCAGCCTCGTCGCCGCTTCCGTGAGCCACGGCCCGAAGCTGAACTTCTCCCAGTTATGCGGGCGCATCAGGAGGACGTTCGCCGCCTGGATGAACAGGGTTCGCAGATATTTGTTGCCACGCTTGGAGATGCGCCCGAGGACCGATCTGCCGCCCGTGCTGTACTGGCGTGGAACCAGCCCGAGCCAGGCGCCGAAGTCGCGCCCCCGCTCAAACGCTTCGCCCGTGCCGATGGCTGCCACCACGGCGGTCGATATGATGGGGCCGATACCTGGAACGCTCATCAGCCGCCGGCAGTTTGCCTCGCTCCTGCCAATCGCTTCGATCTCGCCGGTGATGGTCTCTATCCGGTCATCCAGCGACAGCCAGTCTTCGTGCAGCCCGACGATCAGATCATGCATCCGCGGCGATATCTCGCCCCTGCGGTTCTCCAGAATGGGGAAGAGAGATTTGCGCAGGGCATGGGCGCCGGTGCGCACGGCAATCCCCTGTTCGATCAGGAACGCCCGGATCTGGTTGATGGTTGCCGTGCGTCGTGACACCAGCCGCGACCGGACCCGGTGGCACGCCTGCAGATCGAGCTGATCCTGCGTCTTCTCCGTCACACACCGCAGGTTCGGGCGTAACGCCGCTTCGGCAATCGCCTCGGCATCGTTGTAATCGTTCTTCTGGCCCTTCAGATACGGCTTCACCCTCGGGTCAAGCCCGAGGGCAGGCTCCAATCGCCGGGATGATCCGGGGCTCATGGCCCAATCCGTGAAGTGTCCGGCTGACAAAATGGGCGCTGAGACAGGCTTCCATCCCGACGATGCAGGGTGGGAGCTTCTCAAACTCGGCAACCAGCGAAAGCCGTTTGATCTTCCGCCGTAAAACCACTTTGCCGGCGACATCAAAGCCGACGATGTGAAAGACGTCCTTGCCTATATCGATACCGATCGAGGCCAGGGTACGAGTGTTCTGCTCGGAAGATTGTGCCATCGGATGCTGCTCCTGTTGGCGCGGGTTAAAGTCTTCCCAGACTAACCCGCTGGGGAAGCAGCCGGTCCATCCCATTAGCGGAACTTTTTGCTTCGCTTTCGATGCGCACCGTCTTGTGACTTATCTGATGACATTGAGGATTTATTGCCCGGTGGATCGACAATAGTTCGATGGCATCATAGTATTTCAGCCCAAAAACGCTGCAAGGAGGTCCAAATGTCAGGAAAAGTATACAGACTCACAAAAATTGTCGGCACGTCAGACGAGTCGGTGGGAGATGCTATTCGTACAGCTGTCAAAACGACTTCCAAGACGGTTCGCAATCTTGATTGGTTTCAGGTGGACGAGATTCGCGGAAGCATCAAAGATGGGGACGTAACCGAGTTTCAGGTCACCCTGAATATCGGGTTCAGGTACGACGACGAGGATTAATGCATCTGGGCCACCTGAAAGAGGCGCCTAAAGCCTATATCTTGATCGGCTCTGTGTTTGATCTGACTCGGATATATTCCGTTGGATGGGTTGTCAGATGCCTCCAATGGCAACTCGTCATAAGGACT
>JAQBTY010000175.1 GCA_027624735.1 Pseudomonadota bacterium
CGCTGGATTCCCGAGGGCGTGATGCAGCTGGAGCCCTGGTGGATCAATTTTTTCGAGAACACCGCCCTGGTTCAATTCACCCACCGCGTGCTCGGCATGAGCCTCCTGGTACTGACCCTCGTTCTGTGGCTACGGGTCCGCGCCGCCGGATCTGTCACCAGGGCCCGGCGTCTGATTGAACTCCTGACCGCCATCGTGGCGGGCCAGGCGGCGTTGGGTGTCGCGACACTTTTATCGGAAGTCCCGGTGGCGCTTGGCGTCGCGCACCAGGCGGGCGCGCTGGCATCCTTCACCGTTGCGATCTGGGTGGTTTACGAGCTGAGATTCTGGCCTTCAGCAGGCACCGATACGCGGCGCCCGAACATTGCCGCGCCGACCAGATAGCCGGTGGTGCAGATCAGCAGGCCATAGACATTGATGCCAAGATCATCGGCATATTTACCGCCGCCGATATTGATCCAGTCAGGAAAGATCGGCGTGCCGGTCGCGGCTTCGATCGTCTTGATCACGCCAAAGGCAAGGCCGGGCCAGAAGGCGAGATGAAAACTCGCCGGCCCCGCCGAGGGCAGGAAAGAAAGCAGGAAGATCGGCGCAAGACCCATCACCATGGTACCGCTGATGGTCGTCGCCGCGATTATTGCCGGGCCCACCCCGTTGCCGAGATAAATCGACAACAGCGGAAGATTACCCAACAGCGCGATTATAACCATGGTCCGCCGGCCGGTAATAAGCTGACGATTATCGGGGTCACCGCCCTGGTTCGGCCAGTCCACGGCTGTGAGTTTTGCGCTGCTGGCGAAGGTCGAATCAATGGTCGAGCCGGCGCTGGTAAGCATGATGGCGTTGAACACCAGTAACATGGGCAAACCAAACGCCATGGGCACCGAGACGGTCGCGGCACCCGACAGACCGGCACTAAGCGCGTAGAGACCAACCGTGCTGAACAGAAGGATGAACCCGCCGGCGATCAATCCGGCAACCAGAAACGCCTTCACCATGGATTTCGGTTCAGTCAAAAATGCCCGGTCGGTCAGAACCGGATCATGGAACGGATAGCTCAGCACCTGGATCAGCGCGAGCCCCATAAAGGTGATTCCAGCGAGCTGGGCGGCCGGCGGAACGTCCGGTATTCCTGTCCGAACCAGCGGCGGAAACACAAAGATCATCACCGCAACCAGCAGCACGGCCGCCAACAGCATCTGACCCGCATCAGTCAGCAGGGACGACCGCAGCCCGCCACGCCACGCGTAAAACAGGGTGAAGGCCGTGATCAACCCGGCCGCGATCCAATAGTTGCTACTGCCCTCGGAACCAAAATAGCGCGCCGACACCTTGGTGTTTGACCAGACCTCGTTGAACAGCCGAATACCGATGGCGATCAGGAACAACCGCGCGCAAAGCGTGCCGTATTTAGACACCAGGAAACCGGACAGCGACATATGCCCGCCCCGGGTACGGATAAAATAGATTGTGAAGGCAGCCACCGCGAATGACAGATAATAGATCGCATATCCTATACCGCCTGTGATGCCAAACGCTTGACTCAGGCTGGCCGCGTTATCAATCGATTTGGCGAAGACCCAGGTAATCGCAGCGCTGAACACCAGGACCCAAAAGGCCGGCGCATACCCGGCCTCATTGCCACCGCGGAAAAACTGGGCCGCCGAAACGCCGGACGGGCTGAACCACCATACGACGGCACAATATATAACGAGCACCAGCCAAGGTGCGGCGAACAGAGCGAGAGATTCAGCAGTCAACAGACGCCCCCGGCGCTAGAATATCTTGAGTTGCCCTAAATGTGCACTCTCGGCCGGGCAAATCCAAGTCCACAGTGCGATGAACTTTTCGCGAGGTGGAAAGCTTGACCTGCTGACCGGTCGGCGCTATCTAGGTTTTTCTCCGTGGTGATTTGAGCCCGACTGGCTTGCGGCCACGTTAAAAAACCCGCTAAAAAGGTCGGAGCCAGCCAAGCCCTGACCCTATCGGTCGGGGTTTTGTTTTTGGCCGGCGCATGACCGCGACATCGCGGCAGGGAGACACAGGATGACGATCGAAGAAAAGGAAACAGGGTGGCGCCGCCAGACGCAGCTTGTCAGGGGCGGGACGCGCCGGTCGCAATGGCAGGAAACCGACGAAGCCATCTTCATGACGTCGGGGTTCGTCTATGACCGGGCGGAAGACGCCGAAGCCGCCTTCAAGAACGAAATCGATCGGTTCATCTATTCGCGCTACGGCAATCCCACCGTGGAAATGTTTCAGGATCGCCTGTGTCTGATCGAAGGCGCCGAAGCCTGCCGCGCGACCGCCAGCGGCATGGCCGCCGTGTTCGCGTCGCTTGCCTGCCAGGTAAAGGCGGGACAGCGGGTGGTCGCGTCGCGCGCCCTGTTCGGCTCCTGCGCCTATATCCTGACCGATATCCTGCCGGGCTATGGTATCGAGACGGTGCTCGTTGACGGCACCGATCTGAACCAGTGGCGGGACGCGCTGCGCAAACCCACGGCGGCGGTGTTTCTCGAAACGCCCTCCAACCCGGGGCTGGAAATCATCGATCTGCCGGCGGTCTGCGCGCTGGCGCACGAATCCGGTGCGCAGGTCATCGTCGATAACGTGTTCGCCACGCCCCTGCTGCAGCACCCTCTGGAACTGGGCGCCGATATCGTCGTCTATTCCGCGACCAAACATATCGACGGTCAGGGACGATGCATGGGCGGCGCGATTCTGGGAAGCCAGGCATTCATCGACATCCTGAGCCCGTTTTACCGCCACACCGGACCCTCGCTGAGCCCGTTCAACGCCTGGATCTTTCTAAAGGGGCTGGAAACAATGGAAATAAGGGTCCGCGAACATTGCGCCAATGCAGCCAAGATCGCCGATTTTCTGACCGGACAAAGCGCCATATCGCGGGTTTTGTACCCCGGTCTCACGTCGCACCCGCAACACGAACTGGCCAAAAAGCAGATGTCGGGCTTCGGCACCGTGGTGTGTCTCGATCTGGGCGGCAGCAAGGAGAGGGCGTTCCGCTTCATGAACGCCCTGCAATTGGTGGATATTTCGAACAATCTGGGCGACACTAAAAGCTTGGCGACCCATCCGGCAACCACGACCCATCAGCGCCTGTCGGCAGAGGCCCGGGCCGAACTTGGCATCACCGATGGCTTCGTTCGCCTGTCGATCGGGCTGGAAGATGTAGAAGATTTAAAGGATGATATTGCGCAATCGCTTACCAAAGCGGGTTGAAGCAATCCGGATAGCGTGTAGATTTAGGTATCGCCGGGTCCGCAGGGACCCGCAAACACCGTGAGTTTTAAGACCATGTACACATCAACCACCCGTTCGATCCGCGTCAGTGTAGAACCGACCTTTTTGGACGACCAATCGTCACCCACCGAGGATCATTATGTGTGGGCGTATCAGGTAAGGATTGAAAATGACGGATCGGAGACCGTACAGCTGGTGAACCGGCACTGGCGGATCACCGATGCCAGGGGACGGATGCAGGAAGTCCAGGGCGAAGGCGTCGTCGGCGAACAACCGACTTTGCAGCCCGGTCAGGCCTTCGAATACACCAGCGGCACGCCGTTGGGTACGCCTTCAGGGATCATGGCCGGATCCTATGAAATGGAAAATACGGACGGCGAGCGATTTGAAATCGAAATTCCAGCCTTCTCGCTTGATAGCCCTTATCAGGCCCGTCGATTGAACTGATCGGCATGGAACGTGACCCTGGGGAAGCGATCGGCGCCTGACGGGGAAAGACCGAAGACAGAAAGGATCAATCAAGTGGCAACGGCAAAAGACGCGCTCCGCGTCACCAACGAAACGGACGCCCTCTCACCTCGTCCGAGCCGCGCGGAAGCGGAACGGGCGGTGCGCACGCTGCTGCGCTGGGCGGGCGACGACCCCGACCGAGAAGGACTGCGGGACACGCCGAAACGCTATGTCGCCGCCTTCGACGAATGGTTTGCCGGCTATTCGGTCGATCCCGCCGAGACCCTGTCGCGAACCTTCGAAGAGGTCGAGGGCTATGACGAGATGGTGGTGCTGCGCAATGTGCGCTTCGAATCCCATTGCGAACATCATATCGCCCCGATTATCGGCAAGGCGCATATCGCCTATCTTCCCGACCGCCGCGTGGTCGGCATCAGCAAACTAGCCCGGCTGGTCGATGCCTATGGCAAACGTCTCCAGATCCAGGAGAAAATGACGGCGCAGATCGCCAACGCGCTGAACGATGTTTTGCAGCCCAAGGGTGTCGGCGTCGTCATTGAAGCATCGCATGGCTGCATGACCACGCGCGGCATTCACAAATCGGGTCTGACCATGGTCACCAGCCAGATGATCGGTGCGTTTCGCGAGAACGACACGACGCGGCGGGAATTTCTGTCGGCGATCGGCAACCCCACCTCGGGCACCGGTCATCTGGACTGATCCGCGGTATCGCGGGCAGCGAGGCTCGCCATGATCGATTTCCGACCCGTACTCTTCGTCATCGGAATTTTGCTAAGCACGTTGTCCTTTGCGATGCTGGCGCCGTTTGCCGTCGATATTGTCGACGGCAATTCCGACTGGCAGGTCTTCGCGGGCGCGGGGCTGCTCACACTATTCGTGGGCGGGGTACTCGTGCTGACCAACCGGTCGCCGGTGCGCCGTCTGTCGATCCGCCAGGCCTTTATCCTGACCGCGGCAAGCTGGCTGGCGCTGACCACCTTCGCGGCCTTGCCCTTCGTCTTTTCCGGTCTGAAGCTGACTTATACGGACGCGTTTTTCGAGGCAATGTCCGGCATCACAACCACCGGCTCGACGGTGATCACCGGGCTCGATCAGGCGCCACGGGGAATATTGCTGTGGCGCGCGCTGCTGCAATGGCTCGGCGGGATCGGGATTATCGTCATGGCCATCGCGGTTCTGCCGATGCTGAGGGTTGGCGGCATGCAGCTCTTCAAGGTCGAAGCTTTCGACACGCAGGAAAAAATTCTGCCCCGCGCGGGACAGATTTCGGTCTGGATTACGGTTGTTTATTTCGGTCTAACCGCGATCTGGTGGATGGGGCTCTGGCTGCTTGGCATGACCGGTTTCGATGCGATCATTCACGCCATGACGACTATCGCCACGGGCGGCTATTCCAGTTCGGACGGGTCGGTCGGCGCTTTCGGCAGCCGCTCAATAGAAATTTTTATCATTGGCGGCATGCTGATCGGATCCATGCCCTTTCTGTTTTATCTCCGCATTGTCCGCGGAGGATCGTTCGCTTTGTTCCGCGATTCCCAGGTCCTATGTTTTCTCGCGGTCGTCGCGGTGTCCGCCATCGCGGTTTCATTCTGGCTTTGGAACGGAAAGCACGAAACAGCGCTGGACGCCATGGTTGTCGGCACCTTCAATACCGTATCGATCATGACCGGCACCGGCTACACATCGGGGGATTATCAGAGCTGGGGGGCGTTCCCCATCGTCATCCTGTTTTTCCTGATGTTCGTCGGCGGCTGTGCCGGATCGACCTCTTGCGGGATCAAGATTTTCCGCTTTCAGGTCCTGTTTTCAGCGGTAAAAGCGCAATTCCGTCGGCTGCTTCAGCCGCACGGCGTCTTTGTACCCCTTTACAACCACCGCCCGGTTCGGGAAGACGTTATCCAGTCGGTCATGAACTTCTTCTTCCTGTTCATCGCCGCGTTCGTCGTTTTGGCGTTGGCTCTGGGAGCGCTGGGTCTGGACTACATGACGGCCATCACCGGCGCCGCGACGGCGATCTGCAATGTTGGCCCGGCGATGGGGCCCATCATTGGTCCGGCGGGCACCTTCGCATCCTTGCCCGACGCCGCGAAATGGCTGCTTTCCGCCGGCATGCTGTTCGGCCGGCTGGAAATATTTACGGTGCTGGTCCTGTTCCTGCCGTCATTCTGGCGGAACTAGAGCATAATCTGAAATCCGTCGGCACCGTTAAAACGCCGAACCTTACCGTAGCCAGGGCTTGAATTGTTGCTGGATCTGACGTTCGAGCGACAGGTTTAGATCATTCATCATCGCCTCGGTCATGCGGAACCAGGTTTTCTCTCGGTCGGCGAGCGTGATATCTTCAGAAACGGAGCGCGACTGCGTTGTCTGGGATGTCACATAGGCAAGCTGCTGTCCGCCCGGGCCAATAATCTCTACCTGGACCGACAGGGCACCGTCATATTTTTCGGACTGGTCGATCGTGAACAAGCCCATTAAACCGTCTGTCCGCGCCAAGGGAACCTCCACGACCGAGCCCTGGAGAATCGTCACGCGCACCATATTGCGGGTACCGACCGCCTGCAGCCGGTCGGTGGCCCAGCGCGCGGCCACGGCTGCGGGGCGGTGCGGAAATTCATGTTCCACGTAGGGTCTTGCGCCGACCGATTTGTATTGTTCGACCACCTCGACCCGGACCGCATCCAACCGGATGGGGGGGAGATGGCTGTACCGCAATTCGGGAAATACATTGAGCGGCAGGGTCGTCTCACAGCCGGCAAGGGATGCCGCCGCAAAGGCGACAAGAAATAAACACCGGAATTTTTTCATAATTTTGCTCAATCGGTTTTGTCTAATCAGATCAAAACGGTGAAGCCACTCTGGCACGGGGCCACGAGTCGGTTCAAGCAATTCAACCCACGTCAAATAAACTCAGGTATCCACTAGCGGCACAGGAAGGCATTGATAATGGTGGTCTTGCCGCTCGCCACCGCGGCCATGCCTTCGCGCAAGACGTCATCGAGCTTGGCCGGATCGTCGACCCGCAGGCCGACCCCGCCGAACGGTTTGACCAGTTCGGCATAATCCGGACCCTTGATCGGATGGCCCAGGAAGATGTCGTTCTGTGCCGCGGTGGCGTCGGGATAGTAGGACAGGTGGTTGTTTTTCATCGCCAGATAGCCTTCGTTATTGAAGACCACGATCAAGATCGGCAAACCCGCCTCCATGGAACACCCAAGGCTCTGGATCACCGGATTATAGAGGAATCCGCCATCGCCGATGATCGACACCACCGGACGGTCGGGACAGGCGAGCTTGACGCCGAGCGCGGTTCCGAGTCCCTGGCCAAGGCCCGTCGGCACCTTGATATAATCGTGCACCGCCTCCCAGCGGAGATGCCGCTGAACGGCAAGGCGATGGCTGGTGAGTTCATCCACGAAGACCGTGTTGTCGGGCATGATGGCGCTCATCCGGGCGCACAGATGCACCGGATCGATGGGACCAGTGTCTCGCGCCGCCTCTTCAGCCTCGCGATAGCTCTGGTGCAGCGCCTCATGGGCGGCCTTTAGGCGGGCGCGACGCACCGCCCCCGCATCCGCGTCAAAGCCCAATTTGCGAACCGCGTCGGCAAGCAAGTTCAAGGACGCCGGCACATCCCCTTCCAGATAGGCATTGGCCTGCAGATTCTGATACACGCGCTTTTCATCCAGCGGGCGTTCGTCGATGGCGATGACGGTCGCGTTCCTGGGGCCTGCGCTCGGCGGATACCACGGCGCATAGCTACGGACGGGGAGCACCAAATCGGTATTCCTTAGCTGTTCGGGAACATTGAACCCCTGATGCAGCTCATGAGATTTCGGGAAGTTGGCGAATCTTCCATTGGAATTTTCCACCACCGGGATCGCCAACAGCTCGGCCAGATCGACCAGCGCCGCGAACCCCGCCGCATCACGCCCCGCCGCTTCGGTAATGATCAGGGGATTTTGCGCCGCCACCAAATGACGCGCCGCGGACTCAATGTCCGCATCGGCGGCGCGCGGCTTGGGCGCCGGCGGCACAGTGCGCAACACATCGGGAGGCGTCCATTCCTTCAGCATGACTTCGATTGGCACGTTCACATAGGTCGGACCGGCCGGTGTGCGTTGCGCCATTTCGGCGGCGCGCACGACTTGCTCATACAGCGTCGCCGCGCTGGTCGCCTGATTGGCCCATTTGACGATGGGTTCCATCAGCCGGTGCGGCCCCCCGACGATGCTGAGACTGCCGTACCATTGGCGACCGGGATCGAAATCAGGGTCTTCGCCGTAAGACAGGGACTCGCCCGACATGACAACCATCGGCGTATTGGTGGCGTTGGCGGCATGGATGCCCATGGAGCCCTGAAGCAGTCCAGCGCCGGCATGCAGCACCACCGCCTGCGGCCGGCCGGTCACGGTCGTGTATCCCCAGGCGAGATTGACCGCCAGCGTCTCATGCCAGCAGCTCAGATAGATCGGTCCGGCTTTGTTGCCGACCTTCTGACGCGCCAGCGCCTCCCACAACGGGCCCCATTCGGAACCCGGCGACGACATGATGTAATCGACTCCCAGATTGCGGAATGCCTCGAGAATTGCTTCGCCGCCATCCTGCGTGTTTCGATCCATGTCATCCTCCCCGGAGAATTTCTGTTTTTGTGACTCGTCGCTAACGTCGGCAATCGAAAATCCGGCGCCGCCCACGCTTTCTACGATGATCCTAAAGCATTTTCCTGTCATGCGGAACCGGCCCGCTCCGGGACCCCAACAGCAAAACCTTGGTGGCCGGAAAAATTTCAGATTAGCCATAAATCGGCCCTATTTGCATTCAAAGTTACCCTGGGAACAAACCTGATCAGAGAGGCTGCGGCTTCGGCTTTGGCCGAAACCATGGAAAAACCCAGGGTTTCCGGTGAGCATTAAATCAGAGGGCGGGGACGAGCCATCATCGCAACCTTCCAAACGCGACCGAATAGACGAGCCGGGACCGCCGGACATGGATGGTCTTCCCACGCGTCCGCCCAGTCAGGTGAAAAGGGCATAACGCCTTTGTTGTAGCAGAGACGCGCCCCGCCCCATCCAAATAACCCTGTTCAATAAAGGTATTAGCCCGAATTATTCACGGTGCGGCGTTTAATGGTTGGTGAGCATGGATTAACCTGTTGAGATTCTG
>JAQBTY010000176.1 GCA_027624735.1 Pseudomonadota bacterium
CCGTTTCGCCTGCGGTTTCCCTGGATTACCGGGTCAAGCCCGGTAATGACGAATAAAGGGTGGGGGCACGCAGGGAGGATCAAGCCGCGACGAACCGGTGCACCTGTTCCTCGGCCGGCAGAGCCTTGATGTGGGCCCCCAAATCGGCAGGGCTTTCCGAGATGGCGGAGACATAGCGTCCCAGGCAACGGACTTCCAGCGCATCGCCGGCGAACGGGAAGGGATCGAACGTGTAGGTGTCGTCCCCAACCGGCGTGACGGTGACATTCGTGTCGCTTGCGACTGTTTCCGGAACATGAATATAAACTTCGACCGCGCGATCGGTCCGGTGGCGCAGATTGAAATAGAGCGCCAGCGTGTCGCAGAATTGCAGCAGCTTGTAATTCCGGAATAAATTATCGTCCTCGACCCAGGCGCCGGTCAGCGGATCGGCGGCCAGCTGTTGTTTGAGCCGTTCCTGCCGCGCCAGTTCGCCTTTGAGGATGGCATTGGTTTCATCCGCCATCTCGGGCGAAATGGGCACCGAGGTGGAGCCGCCCTGGCGCACCCGAAAATCGGTATAGCCATAGCGTTCGTTGTAGAGACCCCAGGTGTGCATGGAGGCCAGCAGGCCGCAATAGGCGTGGCGTTGTTCGTTGAAGTCGGGCGACAGCCGGGTGGTTTCCGCGCCGCCCGGTCCCTTGGCGCCGCCGACGCCGGCCGGAAACCCGCTCTTCGGATCGAGCACCGGGCTGGCATCGAACCGGTCCCAGCCCCTGTCATGATGGGCGATGGCGTAAAGCGTTTCGTCATAGGGGTTGGGCTTTTCGAACCGGTCGTTGCCGAAGGCCTCGGCGAACTGCCGGCACAGATCCATATGCTCGGTCATCAGGCTGACGAAACGGGGTTCGCCCTCGGGCGCGCTTTGAATCATCATGGGCGTTGTCCTTCCACACTGGTGGGGCGGGCCGGTCTCAGACCGGCCCCTACAGCATATGGTCAATCAGCCAGTCTGTGAAGCGTGGACTGAACCTTTACAATGTAGGGGTGGGTCTGAGACCCACCCAGAATCGCCGATCTATGCCGCTTCGCCGCGGCGCCAGGTGATGACATCGATCAGGGCGGGTTTGCCTTTCTTGACCTGTTCGATGCCGCGCGCGACCGCCGGACCGATTTCGGCGGGATCGAAGATGGGGCCTTCGGCATACCAGTCGAGCCCTTTAGCGATGTGGGCGAAGTCGGGCGCCGGCCCTTCAAGATCCATGCCGATATAGGCGCGGTCGGGATCGGTGCCGCGCTTGTTGGCGACCGATATCTGATGCGCCCAGTCGTTATAATAGGCGCGGTTGTTGTACATGATGACCAGCATCGGGATTTCATACTTGGCGGCCACCCAGAGCGCGCCCAAATCGAACATCAAATCGCCGTCGGGCTGCAAATCGACCACCAGCTTGTCGGTATTTTTATAGGCATAGGCGACACCCAGCGAGATGCCGAACTGTGTGCCGGTGCCGAGATCGCGGCCCGGATGCTGATAGGGCTTGTCAAAGTTCCACACCTTACGAACCCAGTCCTTAAGCGTGCCGGCGGTGAGGACCCAGTCTTCGCCCTTGATGGCTTCATGGACTTCGTGCGCCATGCGGGCTTCGTGCATGGGCATCTGGTCCCAGGTTTCTTTTAGCTCTTCCTGCCAGGCGGCCCATTGGGTGGCGTGTTTTTCGCCAACGACCTGAGCGCGGTCCTTGATTTTGGTCACGAGTTTGGTATCGCCCTGGATGCGGGTCTTGCAGGCGGCGGTCAGGGCAGGGATGGCATTCGTTGTATCGGCGAGGATCCGCATATCCCAATTGTGATGCTTGTTGTAATCCGTCGCCCACTTGCTGATTTCAATATCGGCGAAACCGATGTCGATCCATTTGCAGTCCGGCGTGGTGATGGCTTCAACTTCGCGGGTTTCCCAGTTGGGTTTGTGCGAGCCGCGGGTCCAGTCGATTACGTCCAGCGCCGTCACCAGGTCGGCGCCTTTGAAGGCGTCGGCATGCATGCTGACATTAAGCGGGTGGCGGTTGGGGAAACCGAGCCGTTTGTTGATGTCATAAACGGGCGCGCCCAGGGTTTCGGCCAGCTCGACCGTATCGTCAAACCCGATCGGCGCGCGCGCCGCATATTCGGTCAGCAATACCGGATAGTCGGCCGCCAGCAGCATGTCCGCCGCTTCGCCAATCAGCTTCGGATCGGCGGCAATACGCGGTGGCACTTTTACCGCGCTGGCCGACGGGATCTGGACGTTCTCGGTCAGTTCCGCTTCCTGCAAGCCGGCGTCATAGACCATGTAAACCGGACCTTGCGGTTCCGTCATCATGATGGAATAGGCGCGGGCGAAGGAATCTGCCACGCCGTGGATGCTGGACGGCTGATAATCCCACTTGGTGTAATCGCGCACGGCGGACCCTTGCGCGTGGGCGGTGTGGATCCAGTCGATGAACGGGCGGCGCAGTTTTTCGTCCATGGGGCCCGTGGCGCCGATCACGAAGACCGGGCAGCGGTCGATATAGGCGTAATAGATGGCGAGCGGCGCATGCAGCAGCCCGACAACGTTATGAACCGCCGCGGGCATGGGCTTGCCGGTCGCCTTGGCGTAACCATGGGCGATCTGCACCGCGATTTTTTCGTGGTTGCACAGCATCATCGGCGGATCGTTCTCGCCGTAATTGACCAGGCTGTCATGCAGGCCGCGGTAGCTCGCCCCGGGGTTCAACGGAATTGCCGGGAAGTCATACAGTTTGATCATGTCGACGATGATGTCGGATTGATAACGGGTGTTTGCCTTACGGATGCCGGGGCCGTCACTCATGCGTTTTCGCCTTTATGCAGAATTGTTGTTAATTACCTGCCGGACTGTACCAAACCGATGCTATTGATGTCACGGGCATGGCCGCACATTAGCTGTGCGAGCCACGGCTAGTATGATGTTTCCATATATCATCGCTAGAAACCTGTTTGGATCAGGCTTCCTGTTTGGATCAGGCTTAGAGTCGTTCTTCCGATCAATTCATCTGGGGAGATCGTCCGATGATGTTACGCACACCGTTCATATGTTTCGCTGCTGTTGCGTTGGTCACGTCGCCGGTCCTTGGCGAGGATTTTTACAAGGGCAAGACGGTTACGCTCATGGTGCCGTCCGGACTGGGCGCGTCCATGGGGCTCTATGGCCGGCTTGTTGCCGGCGCGTTGGAAAAATACGTTCCCGGCAATCCAAACGTCATTGTGCAGTCGCGACCCGGCGCGGGCGGAACCAAGGGGACGTCCTACGCCTATAACGTGGCGCCGAGCGATGGTACTTATATCGCGATGATCACTGCCGGCAACGTGACCATTCCGGTTTTGCGCAAAATGAAATACGACCCGACCAAATTCCGCTGGCTCGGCTCGGTCACGCCACGTCCGAGCGTCATCTGGCTGTGGCATGCGACGCCGGTTAAAACGCTGGAAGAAGCCAAAACGAAACAGATCATACTCGGGTCGACCGGCAAAGGGGCGGGGACGACCATGTGGCCGATGCTGTTGAACGATTTTTTGGGCACAAAATTCAAGATCGTGCAGGGTTATAAGGGTGGTGCCGCCATTAACAAGGCAGCGGAATCCGGCGAAGTAAATGGCCGTTGGGGCTCCTATTCCGGCCTGACCGCCAGCAAGAAGCAGTGGCTTGCCAAGGGTAAAATCCGGGTGATTGCGCAGTTCGGCCCGCGTATCGATGATCAGCCGCAGGCGCCGCGCGTTCAGAATCTGGTCAGTGGCGATACCCGAAAAATGGTCGAATTCATGCAGCTCAGCGAACGGGTCGGGTTGGCACTGTGGCTGCATCCGAACGTGCCGAAGGACCGCCTCAAGATCTTGCGTACCGCGTTCATGACAGCGATGGGTGATCCCCAGATCAAGGCCGACGGCGACCGCCGCGGTTCACCGATCGATCCGATCCCCGGGGAAAAACTCGATCGCATGGTGGCCGATGCCTATAAAGGGCTTTCACCGGCGCTCCGGACACGTCTTCGGAAGGCGCTGGGTATCGACAAATAGGATGGCGTAAAGCCAGCGCCTTGCCAGGCGTTGTTCAGCCAAATACGGGGCGCCGGTCGTACATTGCGAGCGGCGCCCTTTTCATTGCCTGGTGTCCCGAATATTATCCCGCCCAGGCGGCAATGCCGGATGATGAGTTTTGATCAGGGAGCGCGTAAAAATGGTACAGAAGTTCGGCATCGGGCAGCCTGTCCCGCGGTATGAAGACCCCAGACTCTTGACCGGCCGGGGTCGTTATATGGATGACAACACCCTGCCGCGGGAAACCCGGGCCTATATTCTGCGCTCACCGCACGCCCATGCGAAAATCCTGTCGATGGATATCAGCGCTGCCAAGGCCGCGCCCGGCGTCATAGAAATCCTGGTTGGTCAGGACTACGTGAATGACGGCCATGGCATCCTGGAATGCACGCCGAAACAGAAGCGCCGGGACGGCTCTCCCATGTATGAGCCGGTCAACCGCGTGCTGGTGCTCGATGAAGTAAAAATGGTTGGCGACTATGTCGCCCTGGTGATCGCCGAGACCCTGAATCAGGCGCGGGACGCGGCGGAGCTTATCGACGTCGATTATGACATCCTGCCCTCGGTCTCGACGCCCTTTGAGGCGGCGCAACCCGATGCGCCCAAGATCTGGGCGGACGCGAAAGATAATCACTGTTTCGTGCATACGGTGGGTGATAAGGCCGCGACCGATGCGGCCTTCGAGACGGCCGCGCATGTGGTCCACGGACGCCTGCCGGTCAATCGCAGCGCCCACGTCACCATGGAACCGCGCGGCGCCATCGGTGACTATAATTCCGGTACTGACACATGGCTGCTCTATACCGGGTGTCATTACCCGTGGCAAATGCGGACGGAACTCGCCGAAAAAATCTTCCATGAACCGGAAAGCAAGTTCCGGGTTGTCGCCGGCGATATGGGCGGCAGCTTCGGGCTGCGCGGCGCCACCTACCGCGAACACGTCCTGGTGCTGTGGGCATCGCGCCGGATCGGCCGTCCTGTAAAATGGGTGTGCGACCGCTCGGAAGGTTTCATGAGCGACCACCATGGCCGCGATGTCTATTGGGAAGGCGAAATCGCGCTCGATGAAAACGCCAAGTTTCTCGCCGTGCGGGCGAGAAGCTTTGCCAATGTGGGGGCCTATCTGGCGGGCAAGGGCACGTTGCCGCCGATCGCCAATCTCGGCACCATGGCCGGGACCTACCATATTCCGGCCATGCACACCGATGTGACAGCCGTTTTTACCAATACCAATCCGATCTGTCCGTTCCGCGGCAATGGCCGCCCCGAAGCGTCCTACGTTATCGAACGGCTGATCGATCTGGCGGCTGACGAGATTGGCATGGATCCTGCCGAACTGCGGCGCATCAATCAGATTCCACCGGAGGCCATTCCCTATAAAACGGCTCTCACCTTTACCTATGACAGCGGCAATTTTGGCGACAATCTGGAAAAAGCCCTGAAGATGGCCGATTACGACGGGTTCGCCGCAAGACGCGACATAGCGGCAAAATCCGGCAAGCTGCGCGGTATCGGAGTGTCCAACAGCATCGAACGCGCCGGGGCGCCGAGCCTCGAATCCGCTGAAATCCGTTTCAACCCGACAGGGACCGTTACCCTTTACGCCGGAACCAGCCAGCAGGGGCAGGGACACGAGACCATCTACAAGCAGATCATGTGTGAAAAGCTTGGTCTCGATCCCGATGATATTTCCTTCAACGAAGGCGATACGGATATTCTGGCCTTCGGCGGCGGAACCGGCGGCTCACGCTCTGCGACGCTTGGCGGCAGCACGGTCTTGCTGTGCTCCGAAAAAATTGCGGAAAAAGCAAAGAAGATTGCCGCTCACATGCTGGAATCCGCGCCGGAGGACATCGAATTCGAAGATGGCGCCTTTACGGTCGCCGGCACAGACCGCTCCATCAGCCTGCGCGATGTCGCCCGCGAATCCTATAAGCCGGGCAAGATGCCGGCGGATATCGAGCCCGGCCTGTCCGCCCTGCAGACATTCGAAACGACGGCCGAGAATTTTCCCAACGGGTGTCATGTCTGTGAAGTGGAAATCGATGAAGAAACCGGTGTCATCGACATCCTTCGCTACAACGTGGTCGATGACGTGGGGACTGTGCTGAACCCGCTTACTCTGAAAGGTCAGATCCAGGGCGGCGTCGCCCATGGCGTCGGCCAGGCGCTGCTCGAGGAGATCGTGTTCGAACCGGGCAGTGGTCAGCTCGTTACCGGCTCGTTCATGGATTACACCATGCCGCGGGCCGACAACATGAGCTATGTCGAAGTGATGAGTAATCCGTGCCCGACGGCGACCAATCCGCTCGGCTGTAAAGGGGCAGGCGAGGCGGGGACGGTCGGCGCCGTTCCCTGTGTGATGAACGCGGTGGTCGATGCGCTGTCGGTTTACGGTGTGCGTCATATTGACATGCCGGCGACGCCGTCACGAGTCTGGCAGACAATCCAGAACGCCAAGAAGGGCCAGGCCGCCTGATCCAGGAGGCTTTCCATGTTGACGATCGACAAGCCGGTTTCGCTCGGCACCGGCTTGGGTGGCGATCAGGCGCTCCATGGGTCGCTGGTCGTCCCGGAAGGGAACGAGCGCCGCGATGCCGTGCTGATCTGGTCTGGCTCTGGTCCGACGGATCGCGACGGCAACAGCGGGCAGGCCTTGAAGAACAATGGCTTGAAGATGCTTTCTCACGGGCTGGGAGAGGCCGGCTATGTGTCGCTGCGTACCGATAAACGCGGCATTGGCGAGAGCGCATCCGCCGTCTCGCGCGAGGCGGATTTGCGCTTCGAAACCTATGTCGACGATGCGCTGCGCTGGGCGCGTTTTCTGAAAGATGTTCCAAATGTTCGGAACGTTTTCCTGCTGGGCCATAGCGAGGGCGGTCTGGTCGCGACGCTCGCGGCGCAAAAGTTTAAGGCGGCAGGGCTCGTCCTTCTCGCCGCCATCGGGTTTCCGGCGGCGCAGGTTATCAGGCGACAGCTGGCGGCACCCGGCATCGTCATACCGCAAGCACAGCTCGATGAAATTCACAGTATCATGGCGGCGCTGGAGGTCGGCGAAGTGGTTCCAACCATATCGGCCGAACTGGGTGCGCAGTACCGCGCATCGGTCCAACCCTACCTGATTTCATGGTTCAAGTACGACCCGGTTGCTGAGCTCGCCAAAGTATCAGGGCCGGTTCTGGTCGTTCAGGGCACCAATGATTTACAGGTCTCGGTCGAAGATGCCGACCGGCTTGCCGCGGCCCGCAAGGATATATTTCTCTTGAAAATAAAGGGCATGAATCATGTCCTGAAAGTCGCGCCAAACGACCGGGAAGGCAACTTTGCAACCTACACCAAGCCCCTGCTTCCCCTGGCGCCGGGATTGATTTCAGCTATTGCGGATTTCCTGGCCGCTAACAGCTGAGGCGTGCTCATCTGGATTGTCTGGATTGTGGAAGGCTTTTCGCCGTCTGATTTATCGTGGCCGGTGTCCTGCCAGCAATTTCGAGAATGAGTTTTCGGCGGACGGCGCTGAAAAAATCCTTGAAGCCGCGGGCGGCGACGTAGAAGGCCCCGGGTCCGCCGATCACATTGTCCCGGTAGAACGCCTCCAGCCCGTCACCTTCAAATGCCAGGATGGGCAGACCGTTGACGGTAATGCGTTTCGCGACGGCGTAATCTCGTCCGTCCACGGCGGCCATCCCGTTCCGGTCTGGCCCGTCGCCCGACAAATCGATGACCCGTCGGGTGCCGTCGTACACATTGCCCAGAATGGACTCCGCGCCATGGACGATGGCGTCACCGACCGCCGTGCCGCCGCCGTAAAGTTCGCGCGGGTGGGTCTCCAGGATTTTGGCGAAGGCTTCGAGGTCAGCCGAACTGCGGATCACTGTCCAGTTGACGATGGGAACCTTGAGGTCCGGGCCACTCCACTCCACATAGGAAAGCGCAATCCGCCCCAGGATGCCGCCTTTGATGGCGCGGATGATCCCGGGGTCGCGCAGGGCCTTGGCATAGCCATGCCGCTGCAGGATGAATTCCTCGTCATCGACGCTGCCCGACCCATCGGCCATCAGGATCAGCTCAAGATCGACCGCTCTCTCCCGCGCGGTCGGCGACATTTGCGCCAGCGCCGGTTGCTGCCAGATGATGGCAAGCGAAAAAATGAACACAAAAAATCGAATCATGGGTTGATTAAACACGTCCCATTACCCGTTCGCCAGCCCATATCGTGGATTTTTATCGTGGATTTTTGATCGTGACTACGTAAGACGACCGCCAGGCAGATGTGGGAAGGCGCTGAATTCGTGCGGCAGGGTAACCGGCATGGCCGGTGTGATGAGCTCCGGCCCCAGCTGGTCGAGGCTGGTGGCGCCGATGAGGCCCATGGTCGTGGTAATTTCTTTTTCGATGAGTTCCAGGCAGCGGACCAGGCCATCGGCACCTCCGGCGCCCAGCGCCCAGGCCTGCAGCCGGCCGATGCCGACCGCCTTGGCGCCCATGGCCAGCGCCTTGACGATATCGGTGCCGCGGGTGAAGCCGCCATCGATAAAGACATCCGCCTTGCCGTTCACGGCCTCGATAATTTCGGGGAGCATCTGGATATTGCCCAGCACATGGTCAAGCTGCCGCCCGCCATGGTTCGATATGTAGACGCCGTTGACGCCGTGCTCGACCGCGAGGGATGCATCCTCCGCCGTCATGATTCCTTTAAGCAGCAACGGAATATCGCCGATTTCGTCCTGGATCAGCTTGACCGTGTCCCAGGTAATCTTCTTCTGCCAGTCGCGGGCGGCCACCCGCCTCAACGCGAGCTGAGCCGGGTTGAGCCGCTCACGA
>JAQBTY010000177.1 GCA_027624735.1 Pseudomonadota bacterium
CGGCGGCTGTATTTGCGACCGTCCAGCAGGGTAGGCTCATACCCGCCATTGCCGCTTTCACCGTGAAAGATCGGGGGCTTGGTTCGCGGCGCCCTGGGGGTGCTGGCGCGACCTAGCTTTCTTTGCACCGCAAGTTTGTAAATGCGTTTCGCTTCCGGGTGATCGGCAAATTTCCGGAGCCAGGCCGCTAATTCGCTGAACCGTGATCGATAACTTGTGGGGTGCAGATAGCGTTGCGCCATAACGTGGCCAAGTAGCAGCTTATCGTCCAGCTTGGCGATCAACCGGTCGGCATGGCGCCATTTGCCCGTTTCCTGCAGCGCGAAAATCCGGCGATAAAGCGCGTCGTTGCTATCGGATAACGGCGTCGGCAATGTCAGAATCGGAGACATGGCCGGATCGTCGGAAACTTCTATATTGCCTTCCACACTGTCGCCATCGGAAAGTGGCGCCGGCAATGTCAGCCTTGGCGGCGATGGCAATGTCAGGTTCAACGACTCAACCTCGCGGTCGGTAATGTCGCTATCGCCGGCTTCAATGTTTTCCCCGGTAAGCGGCGTCGGCAATATCAGGATCGGCCACGCAGGCTCGAGAAATCCAGAGGCGTTGTCGCCGGTTTCGACGTTTTCGTCGGAAGGCGGCGGGGTCAAGGTCAGGATTGGCGACGTTGCCCCATGGTTGATACTGTCTATGGAATTCGCCACAGGGTCACTGGCCGACGCGCTGAACACAACAACAAGAAAGGCGGTTGCTAAAGTTAGCACGGCGTTAAGAAGCTTGTGTGGCGATAAATACAATATGGACGATCCTCGGCGCGCTGATCGGTAAACTCTCACGCGGATTATGGGCAATAATTCGTTAGTGTCAGTTAATTTTTATGAGCTTGTGTTTAATTTCGAGTAAATCCAGCCAGGTTTCTCTCTTTTGTGCCGGGGTACGGAGCAGATAGGCGGGATGAAGGATGGCACGGGCGTAGATCGGTGGGCCTGTCTGGCCGGATTCGTATGTATACCAATGGCCGCGCAGCCGCATGATACCTTGGGTTTTGCCCAATAACGTTTTCGCCGCCGTGCCGCCGACCAGGATTAGAATTTTTGGTGCGACGAGCTCGATATGGCGCTTTACAAAGGGCAGGCACGCGGCAATCTCCGCATCGGTTGGCGATCTGTTGCCGGGCGGCCGCCACGGCAGAATATTCGTGACATAGGCGCGATCGCGCCCGAGCCCGATGGAGTCCAGCATAAGATCCAGCAATTTCCCCGCTGGACCGACAAAGGGAACACCCAGACGGTCCTCTTCGCCACCCGGCGCCTCGCCGATTATCATTAACGGACCTGCCGGATTGCCGTCGGCGAAGACCAGGTTTTTAGCAGTCTTTTTCAGGGCGCATCCCTCGAAAGATGCCAGGGCATCCCGCAGTTCGCTCAGCGACGACGCGGTCGCTGCCGCCTCTCGCGCCGACCGGGCGGTCTCTTCACGGGACACCAGTTCGGCAGAGCCGCCACGATCTGTTCCGGCATTTCTTTCGGCGGTCGCCAGTTTCGGGCCGGCTGCCGGCTGCACGGCGGCTGCCGGTGCCGGTGAGGCTGGTTTCGGAGCCAGGCGGTCAAGGGGATCGACTCCAAGCGCCTCGTCGACACCGGATTCAACGTACCACTTAAGGAACTCGACCAGACCGTTATCCTGTTGCATGCCGATACCCTACCACGCGTTTCGGTGTTCTGGTAGAACGGGTACCGTTGCAAGAAGAACAGATCGATTGTCGACACGGAACAAGGAGAGCCGGCCTGATGGAACGCGAAGCAATGGAAGTCGATGTAGTCATTGTGGGCGCCGGACCTTCCGGTCTCTCCGCCGCGATCCGTCTCGCTCAGTTGGCGCAGGAAAATAATCAGGAAATTTCTATCTGTGTCCTGGAAAAGGGATCAGAGGTAGGCGCGCATATTCTGTCCGGCGCCGTATTGGAGACGCGTGCCCTCGACGAGTTGATTCCCGACTGGAAGGAGCGCGGTTCGCCGCTGAAGACGCAGGCGACCGATGACCGCTTTCTTCTGCTCACCAAGGGTGGTTCCTTCCGGCTACCCACACCGCCGCAAATGCATAATGACGGCAATTACATCGTCAGTCTGGGTAATGTCTGCCGCTGGCTGAAGGAGCAGGCTGAAGCGCTCGGGATCGAAATTTTCGAAGGTTTTGCGGCGGCGGAAATTCTCTATGACGACGACGGTCGCGTGCTCGGTGTCGCCACCGGTGACATGGGCGTCGGCCGTGACGGCAAGCACAAAGAAACCTTCACGCCCGGTTATGAACTTCGCGCCCGCTATACCCTGTTTGCCGAAGGATGCCGTGGCTCCCTGACAAAGGGGTTGTTCGAGCGGCACAATATGCGCTCTGGCGCCGACCCGCAGACCTATGCCCTCGGTATCAAGGAACTGTGGGAGATCGATCCAGAAAAACATCATCCCGGCCGCGTCATTCACACGATCGGCTGGCCGGTCGATAGCAAGACCTATGCCGGCTCGTTTCTGTATCATCTTGAAGACAATCAGGTGGCGGTTGGATACGTGGTTGGCCTGGACTACAGAAATCCGCATATGAGCCCCTTCGAAGAGTTTCAGCGCTTCAAGACTCACCCGGAAATCCGGCCCACTTTCGAGGGTGGGCGCCGTGTCGCCTATGGCGCGCGGGCGCTCAATGAAGGTGGGTTCCAGTCCATTCCGACCCTTATCTGCCCGGGCGCCGCGATCATCGGATGTGCCGCCGGGTTTTTGAATGTCCCGAAGATCAAGGGGACCCATAACGCCATGAAGACAGGCATGATCGCGGCTGAAGCCGTTGCGGCGGCTTTGGCCAATGATGGCGGGCCCCTGCTTGAAGCCTATCCTGAAGCATTGAAGAAAAGCTGGGTTTGGGACGAGCTCTATCGGGTCCGCAATATTCGGCCCGCTTTCCGGTGGGGAATGTGGGCCGGGCTGCTTTATGCCGGTCTGGATACCTATCTTTTTCGCGGCAAGGCGCCCTGGACGCTGCGCCATCATGCCGATCACGATGCTCTGCTGCCGGCCGCCAAGGCGCCCAAGATCGATTATCCCAAACCCGATGGCGAGGTTTCCTTTGACCGGCTGACTTCGGTGTTTATCTCAAACACCAATCACGAAGAAGATCAGCCCTGTCATCTGACGCTGAAAGATTCAGAGGCTCCCATCACCGTCAATCTGGCACTCTATGACGCGCCGGAGCAGCGCTACTGCCCGGCCGGCGTCTACGAAATTGTACGGGATGGCGATGAGAACAAACCGAGACTGCAGATAAACGCGCAGAATTGTGTTCACTGTAAATCCTGCGACATCAAGGACCCCGGCCAGAATATCAATTGGGTCGTGCCTGAGGGTGGTGGGGGGCCGAATTATCCCAATATGTAGGGAAATTCACGACTGTCGGTAATGCTCGCATCGGTGTTTGGCTTGGGCTACAATAAAAAGTCCCTAATGGGTCGTTTAACGGGGGCCCAGGCTGGGAGTAACGAAACTTTATGGCCGTTTGACGTAGTGTCTCAATCCATTCAGGCAGTAAGTTGTGACCCATGAATAATCCGCAATCAACCAGCCATGGTGGCCCGTTTTTCAACGCGCCAAGGGCCTTTTTTTGGCCGGTTTTAGCGATAATTGGCCTTTCTGTCGGCGGTTGCGACGAAAACGGCGGGCCAACCCACCTCGCGGCAGCCGACAACATCCAGACGGTCGTCGAACCAGCAAGGCGAATCCAGATGGCCTCGGCCGCCGGGAAATATCTCGCGGGCCGGTACGCCCGTCGCAGCCGTGATTTTACCAGCGCGGCGCGCCTGCTGACGGGCGCACTCGAACTTGACAAGGAGAACCGGAGAATTCGCCGTCAGGCGTTTTTCGCGATGGTTGCGAGCGGGCGCATCGAAGAAGCGGCCAAACTGGCCAATCTGATTGTCGATGGCAATAACGGCGCGCCCATTTCCAACCTGACGTTGGTTGTCGAGGACGTGCGCGCCAAACAATTCGGGCAGGCGGCCAAGCGGTTGGTGGATATGCCCAAGCGCGGCATGAACACTTTTACCTCGCCTTTGCTGGCGGCCTGGCTCCACTTCGCTCAGGGGGAGGCCGATAAGGCCGTGGCGGCGATGGACGATTTATCCAAAGTCGCATCCTTTGCCGGTTTGCGAAATTTGCATGTCGGGCTGATCATGGATCTCGCCGGCAATCCGGCTGCCGCGGATGAAGCGTTGAAGAAGGCGGCGAAGACTACTCAATCTCTGCGCGTCGTTCAGGCCTATGGGCGTTTTCTGGAACGCAGCAACCGCCCCGCCGAAGCTAAAAAGCTTTACGAGGATTTTGTCGCCAAAGCGGAAGGGTCGGATTCCCTGGATGCGGATTTTCAGCGCTTGAAAACAGGTAAAAAACCGGCCCGCCTTGTCGACAATGTGGATCAAGGCATGGCCGAGGTGTTTTTTAACCTGTCTGGTACGTTGGCACAGGGCCGGTCGACCGATCTTGCCTTGATCTATGGACGCTTCGCCTTGCGGCTGCGTCCCGATTTTCCCCTCGCCCAGGTTCTTCTCGGCGGCTTGCTGGAATCCCTCGATCGCAGGGAAGAAGCGCTGGTTCTTTACGACGCCGTCAACCCGTCATCACCTCTGTTCTGGTCTGCGCGACTGCGTAAGGCGGAAACGCTTGATGAGTTGAAACGCACCGACGACGCTATCGCTCAACTCGAGCAGATGGCCCGCGAACGATCCGATCAGTACGAGCCGCTGACGCGCCTTGGCGACATGCTGCGGGCGAAGAAACGCTATAAAAAGGCGGCCGCTTCATACAGCCAGGCGGTTGAGCGGATAGGTAAACTGGACAAAAACCATTGGTCGCTTCTTTACGCGCGCGGCATTGCCTATGAACGCTCGAAACAATGGCCCAAGGCGGAGGCGGATTTTTTGCACGCGCTGAAGCTTAGTCCGGAGCAGCCTTTCGTTCTCAATTATCTCGGCTACTCGTGGGTCGATCAAGGCATGCATCTGGACCAGGCGAAAGGGATGATCGAGCGGGCCGTTCGTTTGAGGCCCAATGACGGGTATATCGTCGATAGTCTCGGCTGGGTTCTTTACCGTCTGCGTGATTATGAGGGCGCGGCCCAAAGGCTCGAAAAAGCGGTAATTCTGCGGCCCGACGACTCGACCATCAACGATCATTTGGGTGACGCCTATTGGCGGGTTGGCCGATTCCTGGAAGCCCGTTTCCAGTGGCGGCGGGCGCTGTCGCTGGAACCGGATAAAGCGGACATTCCAAAAATCGAGAAAAAGCTGCAACGTGGCCTTGTCGACGCGCCGGCCAAGGACAGCCGTGGCTAGTGTCCTGATCCAGGACACTAGGAACCAGAAAACTGGACGACGCCGGAGATTTCTCCCATTTCGACGCTCACCGCGCTAGCCCCCGCCAAAATCAACCTCTATCTTCATGTCGTTGGCCGCCGGAGCAACGGCTATCACGAACTCGATAGCTTGATTGCATTTTCCGATCTCCATGATGTTATACGGGTTGATCCGGCGGAAACTCTGACGCTGACTTTAGAAGGTCCCTTTGCGCACGGGCTTGAAGGCGGCGCGAACAATCTGGTTTTGCGTGCCGCGATGGCTCTGGCCGATCAGGCGGGACGAAAGGCGGGCGCGTCGATAACCCTGTCAAAGAATTTGCCGGTTGCATCGGGCATCGGCGGCGGCTCCGCCGATGCCGCCGCGACACTGCGTATCCTCAACAGATTTTGGCAGGTGGGGTTGGACGGCCCAACCCTGTCACGGCTTGGGCAATCGCTTGGCGCGGACGTGCCGGTCTGCCTTTTCGGCCAGACTGCCCGTGTTCAGGGAATTGGCGAGAAGATTGAGCCCGGACCGGCCTTGCCTGACATCGGCCTTTTGTTGGTAAATCCCGGAGTGGGCGTATCCACCGCGGCGGTGTTTTCTAAAAGGCGAGGGGCCTTTTCCTCGCCAGCGGACTTGCCGGCATCGTTTGACTCCGCTGAGTCCCTGGTTGAATTCCTATCGCATTGTCACAATGATCTTTTGGCCTCAGCGCGGGAACTCTCGCCTCAAATCGACCTGGTTCTGGCCGATATTGTTCAACAGCCGGACTGCCTGTTTGCGTCGCTGTCGGGCAGTGGCGCGACCTGTTTTGGTCTTTTTGCCGATGGTGCGGCCGCTTATGCCGCCGCGTCGGCCCTTCAGGTGGCACGGCCGGGTTGGTGGGTGGAGGCGGGTAAGTTCTTGACCGCAACGCCGCCACCGACGGAAAATCCTTAAAGGAGCCCCAGCATTAGTTGGGAACGCCGGATTACCGGACGCCGGTTGGCGCGGAAGCGGCAGGTCTTTCGGCCGACATTGCGCCGACCATTTGACGCAAATCCAACAAGAGGTCAGGCGTCGCTTTGCCGTCAACCGGAAGGCCGGCGAACCTTTGATAAAGCCTGATCGCTTCGACGGTTTTATCGCCCAGGACGCCATCGGCCGGGCCCGGCTCCAGATCCAGTTTCCTCAACAATCCCTGAAGTTTTTTTATCCCGGCGACGGACAGGGTGCGCTTTATTGCTGGTGTTTGTTGCGCGCCGGAGCCCGCCGGCGTGACGTCGGTTTCCAGCAGCGCCGTGTCGCTAGGCGCCGACAGTTCTTTCAGGGCCGGTTCCAGCCGCGTGAGCTTTCCTGCCGCGCGCGCGCTGCCTGCCGCCAAGGCGCTGCGGTAATAGGCAGCGGCCTTGCGCTGATCACGCTCTACGCCCCACCCATTCTCATGGATCATGCCAAGGCTGTAGTGGGCTTCGGCGAATCCTGCCTTGCTGGCGCGCGTGAACCAGCGTTCAGCCTCTTCATAGTTTCGTTTTGTGCCCTTACCCTCGACGTAAAGCGTTCCCAAACTATATTGCGCCTGGACGTGGCCTTGCCGCGCCGCTTTCTGATACCACTGGAACGCGCTTTTCATGCTGGACGAAACGCCACGGCCTTTCTGATACAGAACGCCTATGTGGTATTGCGCGTTTGGCATGCCGCTATTGGCGCTTTTTTCCAGCCACTGGGCGCCCAGCTTGGTATCCCTGGCGACGCCGTTTCCCTCTATATACTTAAGACCGAGGTCGTGTTGGGCACGCGCGTTTCCGCTGTTGGCCAAGGCGGTCAGCTTTTGCAGCGGCGTCAGGATTACTGATTGTTCTGGTGCGCCGCCCTGCTGGCCCTGTTCCTGATTGCCACTGTCCGCTACCCCGGAGTTTGCCGTACCGGGTGCCGTCGCTGACCTGCCGGCCACGGCGTCGGTTTCCGCCGCCAATCTATTTTTGGTATTTTGGTCAACCAGCCAGTATCCGCCGGCAATCAGGACAACGAATAATAATCCTGCCAGGATACGCGGCAGGTTACTGGGCGTGCGCCGCGGGAGTGCCGCGATCAGCGTTGGCGAGACATTGGGAACCCGCCGCGGACGCTCCTTGCGACTTGTTGACAAGAGGGGGAGCAGAGGTTGCCTCGCCTCTTGGGCTGTACCGGGTTGAGGTGTCGGGTTAACCGCCTTATCAGCGTCTCCGCCCGCGCGTGGCTTACCAATTCTTGCTTCGGTTACCTGGTCGCGCGCGGATTCCAGTAATATCGGCGATACCAGAGGACGATTATTTTCCGGCGGCAGGATGCCGACATTGTTGTCGATGGCGCGTTCAAGCCATTCGCCGACGGAAATTCCGCTGCGTGCCGCTGCGTCGGAAGCCATCTGCCGCGTTGTTTTGTTAACGCCCTTTATGCGCCAGCCAGCTGGTGCAGCCATCTAGTATGCTCCTTGGAGGCAACACTATACCGGGCTATGGTCGACAGTGCTAAGCCATAATCGCCGTGGGCCGACATCAGGCTCAAGGGCATGGGACATCAGCTCTAAAACCGGCTGTTTCCCCGGTTCAAGCCTTTGATGGGAAGGATGTTATATAGCGGCTGAAAATTGATCGCCGGCGATTATCATTATCAGCTTTTCGCGAGGCCTCTATCTTCTCCAGCCGCTCGGATAAGCGTTGCACGGCTCGTTCAGCCGGCGCCGGCTTGTTCTCCGACTGGAAGGCGCGGGTTTCAGGGCAGTCGGAAATATCTGGATTTTCGTCAGAATAGCCGCCATCTGACGAAACCGTACCCTGTGGCGCCCGCGATGGGGTGGCGAGCTGTTGGGTTGCGGCGGCGCGTATGGCGTGGTTCAGCCATTGTCCGATCGTCATGCCGGCGCGACGGGCGGCGATTTTTGCTGCTTCGCGCGCTTCGGGTTCGACGCCTTTTACGCTCCAGGGAGATACATTAGCCATCCCCGAGAAAGTGACGTGCGAATGCTAAACAAAAGATTACCAATTTCTTTGTTGTCGCTGAAATGAGCGCATTTTGGGCGAATTTGTCCGATAGGGCTCTAACCGCCGTTTAGGTCGTGGTCAGGCGGATCAAACGTCGCCGGAGGCGCGGGATTGCAGCATGGCGCGTTCGATCGACGACAATTTATCGTCCTCGGCCGCCGTGTTGGTATTCGAGGCTTCCACAATGTCACCGTTGTCTTCCGCGCTATCCGTGGTCGCGGCGGCGGCGTCACGCTCCGCCACGCTTACTTTATTGATCAGCCGGCTGAGCCAGACGCCCAAATCTTCGCCTTCCGCCTCCGCGGCGCGTAAGGCCGCGTTGCGCGCATTGGGCGAAATACCCTCTACCGTCCAGAATGATTTAAACAGGGACATGCGATTCAATTCGTAAATTTCCACGGCATTGGAGCATGGAAATTTAAACATTTTTATGACTTAGCCCGAATTATTCACGGTGCGGCGTTTAATGGTTGGTGAGCATGGATTAACCTGTTGAGATTCTG
>JAQBTY010000178.1 GCA_027624735.1 Pseudomonadota bacterium
CTAATGAGGCCGGCGCCCGGATCTGTTCGACTACTAGAACAGGTTGATGTCGTTCATGGTCCGCAAGACCGGGAACATGTCGCCAACGACCGTCTGCGGCCAAGGAATGATCAGGATCTTGTGGAACAGGAAGTAGCAGAAGGCCCAGAGCGGCACCGCTATATACAGGGTCATCTTCCAGGATTCCTTGCCCCAGAACCGCATGTAGCCGACAAGGAAGAAGAACATGGACGGCAACAATCCGATTACCGCGGCCGCTCCGAAGAAGAACAGGCACCAGCCGAAATAATAGGCGGCCCGCCGGGTGATGGTTTCGACCGAAAGATCACCGAAATCGACCACGATGTCGAAGTGAACATCCGTTTCCGTGATATCCTGAGTCACCACCGCGCCGGAATCATCCTTCGTATGACTCTGCCTTTTGCCTTTCGAGTAGAACAGCTTGCTGAAGGCATAGAGGCCGAGGAAGAGGACAGCCGCGTAACCGACCACCTGCGGCACTAACTTGGCGCCGAACTCCCATCCAGAGGAAATATATAGTGAAATAGAGAACAAGGTAAAAATTACCGCGGTAAAGGCCAGATCGCTATCGAGGCCCGCGCGCTTGAAACCAAAGACCGAGGCGCCGCGTGTTTCACCGGCTTTCTTGCGCTCCCGATAATCACGAATGGCTGGGCTCGCGACCCCATAAATCGACAAAAGGAACGTGATGACGACAACCGGGAATACCGTGATGTCATATATCCATTGTGCGCCATAGCGTTCGACAGAAATGAACATATACCGTTCAACCAGCCCGCCGAGCACGAAACCCAGCACCAGGGGAGGACGCGGCCAGCGCAGCCGTTTCATGACGAATCCCAGGAACCCGAAGCCGAGCAGGGCATAGATGTCGCCCCACTGGCGCGACCCCTGGAAGGCGCCGACGAACACGACCGCGATCACCGTCGGACATAGAATGCCGACCCGCAGCAGCGCCAGCTTTGCAAGCTGGTTCGCGAAGGTAAAGCAAACGCCCGCGCCCATGATATTGGCGACCGCGACGGACCACACCATGGTGTAGGTCACATCGAGTTTCTTGGTGATCATGTCCGGCCCGGGAACCAGTCCATGGATCAGGAAAGCGCCGAGGATGAGCGCCATCGACGCGGAACCCGGAACGCCAAAGGCGATGGTTGGAACCAGGGCGCCGCCCTCTTTCGCGTTGTTCGAGCTTTCGGATGCGATCACACCGCGCACATCGCCCTTACCGAACGTGAGAGCAGCGTCTTTTTCGGTCCGCGCCGCGTGGCCATAGGCGATCCAGTCAACCACAGAAGCGCCGATACCCGGCACCGCCCCGAGGCCGGCGCCGATGGTGGCGCACCGCAATATGAGGAACCAATTGTCCCAGCAATCCTTGATACCCTGCAACTGTCCACGACGCGTATCTTGCCGTTCAAAATCTTCGCCCGAAGCATTGATCGATTTCTGCTGTATCGCGAGGTCGGCGAGTTCAGGAATGGCGAACAGTCCGAGGGCAAGCGGCACGACCGGCAGACCGTCCCATAAATAAAGGGAATCGAAGGTCCATCTGAGCGTGCCGGTCTGCGGGTCGTCGCCCGCCGTGGCGATGATCAGACCGATACAGGCGCCGCCAAGTCCCTTTAGCAGCGAACCACCGCTAAGGACGGACGCGAGGGACAGGCCGAATACGCAAAAAGATAGAAGCTCCGGCGAGCCGATATGAAGAATAAGCGGACGCAAAATAGGGATACTGACACCCAGCAGCAGCGCGCCCCACAACCCACCAATCACAGAGGCGGTAAAGGCTGCACCGTAGGCACGGCCGGCCTCTCCCTTGCGGGCCATCGGGTAGCCATCGAGGATCGTCGCCGCGGACCCGACGGTTCCCGGAACACCAAACATGACGGCCGGGATCGTATCCGACGTCACCGTCACCGCCGACAGCCCCATCATCATCGCCAGCGCGGTATAAGCGTCCATGTCGAACGTGAAGGGCAGCAACAGTGACAGCCCGACCAGGCCACCCAGGCCGGGAATAACACCGAGTATCAGCCCTAGAATAACCCCAATGGAGAGAAAGCCCATCCGTTCCCAGGTGAACAGAATTTTCAGCGCCTGCCCGGCTTCATGCAGTAGAGAAACATTCTCCGCTGCCCCAGCCGCCTGGGCGAATGCCTGCTGACTGAAGAAAACCGCAAAGGCGGCCATAAGAAAAAATGCGGCCTTTGAGCTCAAAAAATTCCGCAAGCCCCCGGCACCGGTCGTTTTTGTCATTTGCATCATCATCGCCCGTTAAAACCCAATTGTCCTCGCCAAGCCCGATCCATGTCGGACATTTATAAATTTTCGTCGGCTTCTCTAATTTTGTCCGTTCGGACGAGAAGCCCAAATGTCGTCACAACAAAAATCCGCAGCAACGATTTCATCCATCGGCCGGAATTCAATCGGGTCTAAGTTTAAGGAAAACTGGATACCCCCGTACCCTCCCTCTTGCTTTTTATCGAAGACGACAAGCACCGCCGCACCGGACTCATTAAATTGGCCCCGCCGCCGGATGGGATATCATCATGCATTCCCTGTCAAGGCGGAACGAATAAATTCACGAACAAAATGTCGTTGACAAAATGTCATAGCGATTTGTTCCACCCGAAAAACCGATTTCGCCTGTTCAGGACAAAAAGCCACTCTAGCGAAGCAAATATCCGAATTTTTCACGCGCCTTTTTCGCAAGTTCCGGACTCGCTTTCGTGATGGGAGAAAATTTGTCGCGCCAATGAAACGGCCGGCAGGCATCGATGATCATGCGCGAATTTGTCATGTTTCCCTTCGCTCTTTCTTCTGGCTTGATCAGGGGGTCGGCCGGCGAATCCCATGCGTTGCGTATGAAATCGATGTCGGTCATGGGATCGGCGCGCGTCATGGCTGCCCAGATCACCTCTTCAAGATTTGTCACATCCACGTCGTCATCGACGACTATCACCCATTTGCCGCCATAGGCGCCGGTGTGGCACTGGGACGCAATTTGTCCCGCCTGCGTCGCATGACCAGGATAGCGTTGGGTAATGGCAACGGTGATCAGCAGGCGCGACCCGCCGCATTCATGGCACCACACGGCCTTTACATCAGGCACCCCGGCGGCCTCGATATTCTTGTGCGCCAGGTTTGACCGCGTGATAGCGCGGTAGCGCGAATATTCGTCCGGCAGGCTTTGCGGCGCGAAGCCGAGCAGAATCGGATCATTGCGGTGATAGATCGACACGATCTCGCAAATCGGCCGGACCCGCCCGCTTTCCGTATAGGTGCCGGTCCAGTCGCCAAACGGTCCTTCCGGGACCAGCTTCTCCGGATCGACAAACCCCTCCAGGACAATTTCGGCATTCGCCGGAAAGGGCAGCCCGGTAATCTTGCCCCGGACCAGCTCAAGCGGTTTACCGCGCAAGCCCCCGACGATATCGAACTCGCTGACGCCGTCCGGCGCCTCTGTACCGCCGAGGAAAAACGTCATGGGATCGCCGCCCACCACCATGATCACCGGCATCTTTTCACCCCTGGCGATATAGTGTTCGTGGTGCATCCGGCCATGCTTGCCAGGTGCTGTATTAAACGTCACATGCGTCTTGTCGTGCAGCATGATGCGGTAGCTGCCCAGATTATACCATCCGTCGACCGGGTCCTGTGTCACGTTGTAAGTGCCCGTACCAATGTAACGGCCACCATCGAGTTCGTGCCAAAGCGGCGTCGGAAATATTTCGACATCCACATCGTCGCCGGTGAGGATGTTTTCGAATATGGGACCATCGTCAACGAAAACCGGCGGAATCAGCCGTTCCGCCGCATAGGCCTCGGCGAAGCCCGCGCTCAACTCGACCTTATTGAGCTCGACCGGAAAACCAAGCGTCATGTTCTTGCGCTTGCCGGCGAACAGATTCGCCAGGACGCGAAACCCCCTGGCCACGCCGGGAACGTCCTCAAACAGGAGGGCGGGCCCATTTTCTTCGTGACTGACCAGCTCGGTCGCCATGCCGATTTCTTCCTGCCAGCTGGCGCCTTTGACGATCTCCAGTTCGCCCAGCCGGTCGGCCTCGGCGATCCAGTCGCGCAGATCTTCATAGGCGATGTTCTGACGAATATTGCCGCCGGCCGACGTGGACATGTCGCGGGCGTTAGTGTCTTCGGTCATCTTGATAACTCCCTGTGTGACGTAATTCTGGTGGCGGCTGTTTCATCGGCCGGCAATCGTTTTTTCAGAGCCTCGCGTCATGAACCAATAGGAGACAGCGCTTGCCACGGCGCACCCCGCTATAACATAAGCCGTCGGCAGCGCGGTCCCATCGTGCAGGATTCCGACAAGGGCGCCGACCGCGGCCCCCAACCCAAATCTAATCGCGCCGATGAGCGCCGAGGCGGTTCCCGCGATATGAGGAAATTTTTCCAGGGCTCCGGTGGTCGCATTGGCGTTGGTGATGTTATGGGGAACCATATAAAGCGCAATGGACAACACGATACCCATAAGTCCGCCTAAATCAAACGTCACCAGGATGGCGAGCAGAAGACCGCTGCACAGGGCCGTCGTCGTGCCGGCAATTAACATGCGGCGTATGCCGAACCGCATCACCAGCCGGCTATTGATATAGGAGCCGGCCATGATGCCGAGGACATTGAGGGCAAACAGGAATCCAAAATATTCCGGAGCGACACCAAAAATTTCAATATAGATAAACGGCGTGCCGGAGAGCTGGGCAAACATGCCGGCAAAGGAAAAGGCGCCGCACAACATGTAGCCGACGGCGTTACGGTCACACAGTATGGTCAGATAATCGCGCAGAATCTTCGACAGGCTGGTGGGAAAACGCTTTTCACGCGGATGTGTTTCCGGCAGGCGAAATATCCCCAGAAAAAGAATAAAAACTCCGAACGCCGCGAGCAGCCAGAATATCCCCCGCCAGTCGGCCCACAGAAGAATCTGACCGCCGATAAACGGGCCCACCAGCGCAGCCAGCGAAGGCACCAGCAGCGCAAGAGAGAGCGCCCGGGCGCCGGCTTCATGCTCATAGATGTCCCGCACGATCGCCCGCGTGAGAACGACGCCCGCGCCGCCACCGATGGCCTGAAGAATTCGCACGAAAATCAGTGTTTCCACATCGGTCGCCGTGGCGCAAAGAACACTTGCGATGGCATAGAGCGCAATACCGCTTACCAGAACCCATTTGCGGCCATAGCGATCCGATAGGGGACCGTATAACAATTGCCCCAGAGCGAATCCCAGGGTGAAGCCGCTCAGGGTCAACTGGGCCTTGCTGGTTGATGTGCTGAAATAGCTCGCGAGCGTCGGCAGGCTCGGCAGGTACATATCCATGGAAAGCGGCCCGAACGCCCCCAGGGTTGCCGAGCAGCACGATGAGCGCCGTGCCCGCCGTTGCCGTAGCAACCGGGCCGTCTGCCTTATTCCTGTCCGGTGTAATTCGATTGATCCTGTTTACTGATCTTGCTACCGCCGACCGTCTTCACCCCATTTCGGCGCCGCGACCCGCCGCGAGGGCCCGGTCGTAGATCAATTTGCCGAAGGCAATGTCTTCAAGCGCGATACCGAGGGACTTGAACAGCGTGATATCGTTGTCGCTCCCCCGCCCCGGATGGTTGTGTTGCACGAGATCGCCCAGCTCGACCACATCGTCCCAATCGAGCTTGCCGTCGCGGGTAAGATCAATCAGCTCCCGCGCTTCGGTCCGGGCCTGATCGCGATCGTCCGTCGCCACCAGGGCGGCATGAAGCACCGCCGCATCGTCGAGTTCGCGGCGCGCATACCCGTTGGCGCCGATGGCGTTCACATGGGATCCGGGCGCCAGCCAGTCGCCATGCACGACCGGCGCCGATGAATTCGTCGCGGCGACGACGATATGCGAATCCCTGACACAATCTTCCGCCGTGTCGCAGGCTTTTACCTCGCAGGACAAGGCGGCCGCCATTTCGTCGGCGAAAATTTTCCGACGCCCGGCATCGCGGCCAAACACCCGCACGCTGCGCAACGACCGAACGGCGGCCATGGCCAACAGCTGGGTTCGGGCCTGACGGCCGGTACCAATAATGCCGACGACGGAAGCATCCTTCCGGGCCAGATACCGTGTAGCCACGCCGGACGCGGCGCCAGTCCTGATCGCACCTAGCCGGCCGGCCTCGATCACGGCAAGCAGGCGCTTTTCCTCGATCGAATAAAGCGTGACGTGGTGACAGCCGCCAAAATACGCCTTGTGCCCGCAAATGCCGAGCGCCGGCGATGACGCCGCCATAAGATTGAGAGATCGAGCCGGCATCGGCAACGGCAGACGCTGCCGCGGCAAATTTTCGGTGCCGTCGCGCCGCCAGTGACGAAACCCGTCTTCCAGCGCGGCAATGGCATCCTTGATATCGACCAGACTGTCGACATCGCTATCCTTTATATAAAGCGGCATGGTCCCTGATCCTGAATATTGCGTTTCGTCATGATCGCACGAACGTTAAGCACCCTGAAAGCCCCCTAGCGCGGCGCGGCGCGCTGGATTACGCTGGGCTCACACAACAACAAATGCATGTAACAGGGAAGGGTCTATCATGGAAAAACAGATTGTCATCGTAACCGGGTGTGGCGGCGGTATTGGCGCCGCGTGCGCGCGCCTGCTCCTGGAAGACGGCAGCCGCGTCACCGCCATCGACGTTAAACCGATCCATGAATCGGTGCTGGCTGTTGGCTCCGACGACACCCTGCTGCCGCTTAAGGTCGATGTAAGCTCGCTCGATGCATGCCGCGATGCCGTCAAACAGACCGTTAAAAAATTTGGCGACCTGGATGCGTTGTGTCACTTCGCCGCGATCCATTCGACCGGAGATTGGGAGCAGGTCTCTTCGGAAGAGTTTCTCAAGGTGCTTGAAATCAACGTTGTCGGTTCTTTTCATATGGCCAAGTCAGCAGGTGAATATATGAAGGAACAACGCAAAGGCGCCATCGTTCTCACCTCGTCGGGATCGGTACTGGCGAGCGGCATCGGCGGCGGTTCGGGTCGCGGCGGTCCGGCCTATGTCACATCCAAGGCAGCGATTTACGGCCTCAACCGCTCCCTCGCCCGATCGCTGGGCCCCTACGGCATCCGTGTCAATACGGTAAGCCCCGGTGCGACCGAGACACCAATGATTGCCGAATATACCAACGCATCGCGGGAAAATGCCGCCAACAAGACCATGCTCGGCGCCATTGGCGAAGCCGACCAGGTCGCCGATGTCGCGCGGTTCCTGATCTCCGATCTGGCCCGCTACGTCACCGGCGATGTCATCAGCGCCAGCGGCGGCGGCAGCGTATAGCCCATAGACCAAGGGGCGGCTGATTTCAAATGGTGACCTATTCGGTTAGCGATATTTTTACTTTGTCGGATAAATCATAACAGGTCGGCGAATTCGTGTTTGTACGGAGGACAAAACAATGGCCTACCGCGGGCTCATCGCTTCGATAATCGCGAGCGCCATTCTTACGGCCTCCGGCCTTGCATGGGCCGGTTCGGTGGTGGCGATCGTCGAGGAAATCGAAGCGGACCGGGCCGATGTGGCCTTCATGGATTATCTCGGCACGGGGCGCACGATTGTCCTCGGTAAACAGGGGCGCCTTGTTCTGGGTTATCTCAAATCCTGTTTACGTGAGGTCATCACCGGCGGAACGGTGACGGTTGGTGTCGAGAAGAGCGTCGTCAAAGGCGGAAAAAAATCCGCCGGGAACGCGTCGAATGCGATGGCGGACGGTTGCTGCTCACGGCGGAAGAGGCGGGGAAAAGCGCGGCGGTGGTCTTCCGCAAGGGAATTACTTCGAAGGGCATTGGGTCTCAACAGCCGTCGCTCCGGATTTACAGCCTGCAACCGCTTCTTCAGCTTAAATCCCATCCCGCGGCCGCCACCATCGAGCGTCTGGACCGGCCCCAATCGACATTCACGGTGAAGCTCCGTGACGGTGTTGCCGATTTCGTGACGCAACACCTGTCGCTTGAACCGGATGGCCTTTATCGCGTTACGGGCGGCGGGGTGAGCCGTATCGTCAGGGTCGATGCCTACGCGGCGGGCGGCGGGTCTGTGATCAGCCGTCTGGTTGCCTTTTGAACTTTCCCGTTCGCAAAATAGCCGCCACGCTTCTCATTGTCGCCGCGGCTAATCTTGTCCTTCTTCCCTTCGCGGATCGCCTGAACGGTCTGTCCGTCGACAGTCTTTTTTTGCTTCGCGACGCGGTATTCGGACCCAGGCACGACCCGAAATCATCGCCGGCTGTCGTCATCGCCATCGATGAGGAAACATACCGGCGGACACCCTTCCAAACATTACCCAAGGTAATGTGGTCGACCGAAATCGCGACGGTGCTTGAGGCGGTTCTAGAGGGCGGCGCAAAGGTCGTCGGTTTCGACGTCATTTTTCCCACATCGGTCGAGCAGAAAATTCGCGGCTATGATCGCGAATTACTGATCACGCTGCGCAACGCAAGCCGGAAAGACAGGGTGGTGCTCGGCAAGGTACAACATCAGCACAAACCCATCAGTCCGTTTGCCGGTTACAGTTATGCCGTAGGCCATAACCGCAATATTCGTGCGCTCAACATGCTGGAAGACGACGATGGGGTCCTCCGGCGGCTGCCTTTGTTTTTTCGGAGCAGCGATCTGCAAAAGGGCGAACGGAACGAACTTTCCATGGCAATGGAAATCGCTTCCCGCTTAGTCGGTGACAAACCAGTTATAAGCGGAGACAACGATGTTAGCCCGGATTATTCACGGTGGTCGGATGGTTTGAGCAAGGCGCGTGGTATCGTCCGGGTTGACGG
>JAQBTY010000179.1 GCA_027624735.1 Pseudomonadota bacterium
CCGCCATAACCGATTTTTTCGACGGCTATCTGGCGCGGGCCTATGGCCAGCAATCCTCTTTTGGCCAATTTCTCGACCCGGTCGCCGACAAGCTGCTGGTATCTTCGGCGCTGTTGATGGCGACAGCCTTCGGACAAATCGGCGGGCTGACCATATTGCCGGCGGTTGTCATCCTGTGCCGCGAAATTCTGGTCTCCGGCTTGCGGGAATTTCTCGCCGGGCTTCAGATCGGGGTGCCGGTCAGCACCTTGGCAAAATGGAAAACGATGATCCAGATGTTCGCCATCGGGTTCCTGATCGTCGGAGATTCCGGCCCGGATGCCATTCCCTCACGGCTGATTGGCGAATTCGGGTTGTGGGCCGCGGCCGTGTTGACGCTGATCACCGGTTATGACTATTTGCGTGCAAGCCTGCATCACCTTACAGGCGAGACGAATGACCCCCAGGTTCCGGACGATGGCGCGCGGGATGACGGTTAGCGGGCAATCGGGCCCAAGTGAATTAGATGAATTCGATGAAAAATTTTGGTCTGGCAGGCTGGAGCGGCAGCGGTAAGACAAGCCGACGCGCCCGGCTTTTGCCTGACCTCACCAAGGGCGGGCGACGGGTATCCACCATGGCCATGGGCGCATCCTGATCATGGCCCAACTTTCCGACGATTGTTTTGCCTTTGGCGAACCGTTGATAAAAACGGATACAGCGCTTGAAGCATTGCAGGACAGGCTGTCGGTCATTGTCGGGACAGAAATTTTACCCCTGCGCGCCGCCGCGGGCCGCATCCTCGCCGAAGACATTGTCGCTGATCGCGCGGTCCCCCCCCATGACAACGCGGCGGTCGATGGGTATGCGGTTTTCTTTGGCGATCTGGAGACAACGGGAGAAACAATTTTGCCGGTAGCGGGCCGAATCGCGGCCGGGCATCCACTTGAGAGACCGGCACAGCGTAAAGAAGCCTATCGAATTTTCACTGGCGCGCCGATGCCCAGCGGCGCCGATACTGTCCTCATGCAGGAAGATTGCCGCCTCGATGGCGACAGGGTGATGATCCCGGCGGGGATCAGGAAAGGCGCGAACCGGCGGTTCGCCGGCGAAGACATCGAAGCAGGCAGCACAATCCTCTCGCAAGGCCGGTCGCTTCGGCCACAGGACATCGGTCTTGCCGCCTCAATCGGGCGTACCGACCTGCCGGTCTATCGAAAATTGCGCGTCGCCCTGTTTTCAACCGGTGACGAAGTCCATGACGTTGGCGAGGATTTGCCCGTTGGCGGTATTTTCGATTCCAATCGCTACACCATCGCCGCCCTGCTGGAAAATCTCGGCTGCATCGTCGACGATCTCGGCATTTTGGAAGACCGCTATGAGCCCATAATGGTGGCCCTGAAGAACGCGGCCGACGATCACGACGTCGTCATGACATCGGCCGGCGTATCGACCGGTGAGGAAGACCATGTTCGCGCCGTTGTCGAAGCGTTGGGCAAGCTCCATTTCTGGCGGCTGGCAATCCGGCCGGGCCGGCCCATCGCCCTTGGCCAGTTGGGCCGGGTGCCGTTTATTGGTTTGCCGGGCAATCCGGTAGCCGTCATGGTGACGTTCATGCGGTTTGCCCGCCCGGCCCTGCTGTTGCTCGGCGGCTGCCGGGACATCAAACCCTCCTTTTTTCGGGTGCCGGTTGATTTCGCCTACAAGAAAAAGGCCGACCGCCGGGAGTGGCTGCGCGCAAAGCTGGTGCCGGGACCGGGGGGAGAATTGCAGGCGCGGAAATTTCCGCGCGATGGCGCCGGTATTCTATCATCCATGGTGGGCGCGGACGGGCTGGTTGAGTTGCCCGAAGACTTGACCCGGCTGGAGCCCGGCACCATGGTGGATTTTCTGCCTTTCAGCGAGGTTAGTTGATGCAACTGCTCTATTTCGGATGGGTACGGGCCAAAATTGGCATCAGCCAGGAGGAGATTGAGCTGCCGGCCGGGGTCAGTGATGTACGCACTCTGATCGATTGGCTGCAGGAACGCGGCAATACCCATTCTGAGGCTCTGGAGGATCTGTCGGTCATCCGGGTGGCGGTCAATCAGGAAATGGCCGAGATGGATACGCCTATTGCCGCCAACGACGAAGTGGCGCTTTTCCCGCCGATGACCGGGGGGTAAGAGGCGTGATCAAAGTCCAAAGCGAGGATTTCGATATCGGCGGCGAAATCAGCCGCATGACCAAAGACAATACGACCATCGGCGGCCTCGCCTGTTTTGTCGGGCTGGTGCGCGATCTTGCCGGCGAAGCGAAAATCAACTCGATGACGCTGGAGCACTATCCCGGCATGACCGAGCGCCAGTTGGAAACGCTGGAAGCGGAAGCGCGGCAGCGCTGGCCGCTGCAGGATGTGCTGATCATCCACCGCTATGGCAAGCTCATGCCGGGCGATCGCATTGTGCTGGTCGTCACCGCATCGTCTCACCGGGAGGCGTCCTTGCAGTCCTGCGAATTCCTGATCGACTGGCTCAAAACCAAGGCGCCGTTCTGGAAACTCGAAGATACGCAAAGCGGCGCCAAATGGGTCGCCGCCCGGACAGAAGACAATAAAGCGGCGGACCGTTGGGAAAAAAGCTGACGCCGTTCGCTACATCGCCGCGCCGCCATTGACCTGAATCATCTGCCCGTTCACGAAGGCGCCGCTGTCCGACACCAGCATCGAGGCAACGGCGGCAACTTCCGCGGGCGCGCCAAGCCGGCCGATCGGTATGTATTTCAGATCATCGGCGATCTGGTTGGCTTTTTCCTGGCTGTCGCGGTCGCCCAGGATAGGACCCGGCGAAATGGCGTTCACCGTCACGCCTTTGGAACCGAACTCGGCGGCCAGTGACTTGACCAGCCCCCACACCGCATGCTTGACGGCGGAGCCATGGGCGCGGCCGGCATGACCCTTGATGGCGTTCATGCCGGTGAACCCGATGATACGGCCCCACCCCTGGTCGATCATACCCGGCAGAAAAGCCTGGTTCAACCGGACATGCGATTTAAGGTTTGTATCGAATACCAGATCCCAATCCGCATCGGTCATTTCAAGAAACGGTTTTCTCGGCCTGATCGCGGCGTTATTGACCATCACATCCACCGTCCCGAACTGCTCAAGGGCGGTCGCGGTCATGCGCGCCACATCGTCCCTGTTGCCAATGTCGCCCATGATAATCGCGGCCTCGACACCCAGCGCGCGGGCTTCATCGGCTACCGGTTCGCACAGCTCGCGCCGGGAAGACCCGTTGATGATCACGTTCAGACCGTCCGCCGCCAGGGCAAGCGCGACCGCGCGGCCAATGTTGCGTCCCGATCCGGTAATAAAAGCCGTTCGCCGTGTTTCACTCATGTTGGTCCTGCTCTCGTTGATTTGATAGGATCGTTATGCCATCAATTACACGAAACGGGAAATTTAGGTGTTGGCATCAGTGGCATTCAAGTGTTCAGTACAGGCATCCGGCGGGGCTATGACGGGCCAGCCACCGCTGAACAAATAAATTAGGGACATCCAGGCCTGCGAGGGAGAATTTTTATGACGAAATATTCTACGACGACACCACTTAAGGCCTTGCTTGGCCTGGCCACGGGCACGGCATTGTTACTGACGTCCGCTGCGATGGCCGCGGAGGACAAATTTCCGTCCAAGCCGATCCAGGTGGTGATCCATTCGAGCTACGGCGGCGGTACCGATGTCACCGCGCGGATGATGATGATTCGATCACGACGCAACCTCAAGACCGACATGCAGGTGATCGCCAAGCGCGGTGGGTCGGGCGCCAAGGCCCATGCCTACGCGAAATCGCGCGCCAAGGACGGCTACACCCTGATGGCCATGACCCAGACGCATCTGTATACGATTGCGCGCGGTAAATCGTCGCTCACCATCGATGATGTGGTCGGTGTCGCCCGCGCGATGGACGATCCAACCTTTATTACCGTTTCGGGCAAGGGCAATCTCAGGACTCTGGCCGATCTGATCAGGGTCTCGAAAACGAAAGCGCTCAACTGGGGCGTCGCCCAGATCGGCGGCACCGAACATATCGGCCTCGCGACCTTCGCCAAGGCGGCCGGCATCAAGTTCAAGGTCGTGCCGTTCGGCTCCGGCGCCCAGATGGTCCAGGCGCTGCTGTCGGGCGCGATCGACGCGACCCTGCCGAATGTATCGGAAGCGGGTGAGCAGGTTCGCGACGGAAGCTTCCGGGCGCTCGCGGTGATGTCGGAGAAGCGCCTCAAGGATTATCCGGACGTCCCCACGACGTTCGAAAACGGCTTCAAGGTGAAGGCGTCCACGACGCGCGGATACTGGGTCCTCAAGGGCACGCCGATGGACCGGGTCAAGATATTGTCCAAAGGACTCGTGAAGGCCATGAAGCACAAGGTCTTCGGCAACTACCTAAAGAGTTCTGGCCTGTCGGTGGAAGACAGTGTCGCGGGCCATGCGGTGTGGGACAAACAGCTCAAGGAAGAGTACGCGACCGCGGTGGCCGCGTTGACGGAACTGGGCATTATTAAGAAATAGCGGCATAATCCCGCGGAATGCAGTCGTAATATGGTGGGCAATGATCCGGCGGTGGGACCGGAGGATGAGGGGCGGAAGGCGACTTCCGCCGCCTCTTTCGTCCATCGCACCGACATCTGGCTGACGCTGCTCATACTCGCTATTTGCGGCTGGCTCTATTACGTCACCACCAGTTTCGACACGGTTTCGGCGCTACTGACCCAGAATATCGGGCCGGAATGGTTTCCACGGCTATTGATCTGGAGCATCGTTATCCTGAGCCTGCTGTTGCCGTTCGAACATCTCGCGCGGGGAGCCCAAACGAAATCAATCGACAAGGATCGTGGCAGCAGAATCAAACCGATTTCCCTGCTCACGGCCTTGCTGATGCTGGTGGTTGTCGGCACGGTCTATCTGTTCGGCACGCTGGGGGCAATGATCGTAGTCTGTATCGGGCTGCCACTGTTGTGGGGCGAACGCCGCGCCAAGGTGCTGGTGCCCTATGTTCTAATATTTCCGCCTGCCGTCGCTCTGCTTTTCACCAAGGTTCTGAAAGTCTATTTCGAACCCGGCGTGTGGGGCGTCGGTATCGGCGGCTGACCGGCTGAGGAAACAACCAATGGGTTTTGAAGCGCTCGCCCACGGCTTTACGCTGGTTTTCGAGCCGTACAATATTTTTCTGATCCTGTGCGGTGTACTGATCGGCGTCATCGTCGGCGCCCTGCCGGGGCTGTCTTCTCCCATGGCGGTCGCGCTGCTGTTGCCGTTCACGGTCGGGCTGGAGCCAATCCCGGCGATCTCCATGCTGGCGGCCTTGTATTGTGCCGGGACATTTGGCGGCTCGATCACCGCCATCCTGATCAACGCACCCGGCGCCCCACCAGCCGTCGCGACCGCGTTCGACGGTTATCCCATGGCGAAGAACGGCGAAGCGGGCCGGGCGCTCGGCATGGCGGCGGTCAGCTCCGTCATCGGCGGTGTCTTCAGCCTGCTCGTATTCCTGGTCGCAACACCGCTGCTGGCAAAAGTCGCCCTGCAATTCAAACCGGCGGAATATTTCGCGCTGGCGATCTTCGCCCTGTCCATGCTCGCATCGATCAGCGGAAAATCCTCCATCCGGAATCTCATTTCCGGCGCCATCGGAGTCCTGATCGGCACCGCCGGGATCCATCTGACCACGGGCGTCGAGCGCTTTACGTTCGGCATTCCCGAAATTTCCGACGGCATTCATTTCGTCCCGGTGCTGATCGGTCTGTTCGCGATTGGCGAATTGTTGTCCCAGTCGCAGACGCTGAACGTGACGCTGGAACGGATCAGTTCGGTGGTGATCAAGCTGCCGAGCCGCGAGGATTTCAACAAGGTCAAATGGACCATCTTGCGATCCTGCGGGATCGGGACCTTTATCGGCATTTTACCGGCCGAAGGGTCAACCGTCGCGGCCATCATCGGCTACAACGAAGCCAAGCGGTTTTCCAAGGAACCGGAGAAATTCGGCTTCGGCGCGATCGAGGGAATCGCGGGACCGGAGGCCGCCAACAACGCCGCCGCCGGCGGCGCCATGGTGCCGACACTGGCGCTCGGCATTCCCGGCAGCGGCACGACCGCCATTATTCTTGCCGCCTTTATCATGCACGGGCTGCGGCCGGGGCCCCATCTGCTCAACGAGACCCCGCAGTTCGTCTATGCGATCTTCTTCGCCATGCTGATCGCCAACCTAATGTTCTTCGCGATCGGCCTCGGCGGGGCCAAGCTCTTCTCCCGCATAACGCTGATTCCGCGCACGCTGCTGTGGCCGTCGGTGGTCGTTTTCTCCATGGTCGGCGCCTATTCCTTCAGCTCCTCGGTCTTCGATGTCTGGGTCATGCTGATCGCCGGTATCGTCGGGTTTGTGATGAACCGGCACGGCTTTGGCCCCGCGCCCCTGGTGATGGGATTGATCCTCGGCAAGCTGGTGGAAGAATCCCTGTCGCAATCGATGATCCTGTTCGACAATAACTGGCTGCGCTTTTTCGAAAGCCCGATCGTCGTCCTGTTCTTTGTGCTGACGCTGCTCGGCCTGTTCTGGTCGACAATTACCCGAGCTATGGTCAAATTGGTCAACCGCAAGCGGCCCGATGTCCCCCTCGAACGCGGCGACTGACCGATCAAGTAGCGGAAACGGCGCCCATGCCCCATCAACCAGCGTCATCGGCGCTATCCCATATAAAAGTCCTCGACCTTACCCGCGCCCGATCGGGCCCGACGGCGGTTCGCCAGCTGGCCGATTGGGGCGCCGACGTGATCAAGATAGAGCCGCCGGAATCAATCGACCCGGATGGCGCGCTTGGATCGGCCCGCCACACGCCCGATTTTCAGAATCTGCACCGCAACAAACGCAGCCTGACGATCAATTTGAAGGAACCGGACGGGCTGAAACTGTTTCTGCGCCTGGCGGCCACCGTCGATGTGGTGGTTGAAAACTTCCGGCCCGACGTCAAAACCCGGCTCGGCATCGATCACGATGCCCTCAAGGCGGTCAATCCGCGCATCATCCTCGCCAGCATATCGGGATTCGGCCAGACCGGGCCCTATGCGAAGCGTCCGGGCTTCGATCAGATCGCCCAGGGCATGGGCGGGCTGATGTCGATCACCGGTGAACCAGGCCGCGGCCCCATGCGGGTCGGCATCCCCATCGCCGATCTCTGCACCGGGCTGTTTTGCGCCCTCGGAATCATGACCGCGCTTATCGAACGGGATAAATCGGGCGAAGGGCAATGGCTCCATTCATCGCTGCTACAATCGCAGCTTTTCATGCTGGATTTTCAAGCGGCGCGCTGGTTGATGGCCCAGGAAGTCGCCCCGCAGGTCGGCAATGATCATCCCACCAACCTGCCCACAGGGTTGTTCAAAACCAGCGACGGCGCGGTCAATATCAGCGCCGCGGGCGACAACATTTTCGGCCGGCTCGCCCGCGAGCTTGGTTACGACGAATGGATCGACGACCCTGATTTCGCCCACAACGACGCACGGCAACGCAACCGTGACAGGCTAAACGCCCTGATCCAGGAAGAGTTTTTGAAAAAGACCAGTGCCGAGTGGGTCGAGCAATTATCCGAGGCCGGCGTGCCGTGCGGCTCGGCCTATAGCATCGACGAGGCGTTCAATGACCCGCAGGTGAAGCATCTGGGCATCGCCCAGCCTGTCGACACCGTGCCGTTCGGCGAAACCCACTGCGTCGGCCAGCCGGTGCAGTTGACCAGAACCCCGACCGGCCGCCCATCCCGAACACCGGAACGGGGCGAACAGACCGATGAAATATTGTCGGACCTCGGTATTGGCGTCGACGACATCAGTGATCTGCGCGCCCGGAACATCATCTGATCCGACCTTACCTTAGTGATCGAGAGACCAAGCCATGGACACAGCGCCTTCAACCGACAAGATGCTTAGCCGCCGTGACGGCGTCATCGGCCATGTGATTTTCAATAACCCGGAACGCCATAACGCCGTGTCGCTGGACATGTGGGATGCGGTGGAGGCAATCCTCACCGATTTCGAGGCCGATCCGGACATCCGGGTCCTCGTCCTCAGCGGCGCCGGCGGCAAATCCTTCGTATCGGGCGCCGACATATCCAAGTTCGACGAGGAACGCGGATCGGCCGAGGCCGTCGCCCATTACAACGACCGCATCAAGATCGTCTACGACCGCATCCTGCAATTTCCCAAACCCACCATCGCCATGATCAACGGCTATTGCCTCGGCGGCGGGCTAAATCTGGCCACCGTCTGCGATCTGCGGTTCTGTTCCGCCAAATCGAAATTCGGCATGCCCGCCGCCAAGCTGGCGCTGGGATATCCGTTTCATTCCATCCAGCGCCTGGTCAGTGTCATCGGCGCCCCCGCGGCGAAGGATCTGATGTTTTCCGCCCGCCACATCGATGCCGACCATGCCTATCGTGTTGGGCTGGTTCACAAGCTGGTGCCGGAAGAAGCGCTCGAAAGTTTTGTCGCGGACTATGCCGCGCAAATCGGGGCCAACGCGCCGCTGACCTTGCGATCGATGAAATTCATCGTCGGTGAAGTGCTGAAGGATCCGGATGAACGAGACCTGACCGCCTGCCAGGACATGGTCACCGCGTGTTTCGCCAGTGAAGACTACGTGGAAGGCCGCACCGCCTTCATGGAAAAACGCAAACCGGTCTTCAAGGGGCGCTAGCGCCAAACTTCCCTCTCCGCCCCGAGGGGCAGAGAGGGAAGTTTGGCGCTAGTGTTCCGCCCGAAACGAATGATTCCCATAAGGCGGATTTGATGCGAATCT